>USBM01000243.1 GCA_900552885.1 uncultured Clostridium sp.
AGATGTGAAAACTGTTATATTATAATGACACGAAATGAAAATAAGTGAAATAAAATGACAAATAAATAAAAAGGAGGATGATGAAAGCATGAATTATGCAGGAAGAATGAATTCGTTCATATTCAAGGGTCAGAATGTGCTGGATGCAATCAAGGCATATCGTGAGACAAAGGGTATGACACATTTGGAGTTCAATTACCCGGAGCATATTGCAGGATACGACTTGGAAGAGATCAAGAAGGCAATGGGTGACCTGAAAGTGAACGGATTTGCAGTCAGATGGAGAAACTTCTTCTTGAATGGTGATCTCACGAACCCGGATGAGGAACTGAGACAGAAGGCGATCACCATGTGCAAGGAAGCAGCAGACATCTGCAGAGAACTTGGAGGAAGCGTTATTACTTTATGGTTAGAGAATGACGGATTTGACTATCCGTTCCAGATGGACTATGAGTATTGCTTCAAGCAGGTTGTGGAGGCCATTCAGGAAGTGGCTGATTACGCAAAGGACATGAAGATCAGTATTGAGTATAAGCCTTATGAAGAAAGGAACTTCGCATTGATCGATTCTACGGGAATGACAATGTATCTGATCTCAGAGGTTGACAGAGAGAATGTAGGATGCACATTGGATTTCTGTCACATGTTAATGAAGCATGACAGCCCATCTTATGGATTGGCACTTGCAGCATCCAAAGGAAAATTATTCGGACTTCACATGAATGACGGATATGGATTCCAGGACAGCGGATTGATCTTCGGTTCGGTCAACTTCTCATTGTGTGCAGAGTTTATCTATTATCTGAAGAGATATCATTATGATGGAGTGGTATTCTTTGATACATTCCCGATCCGGGAGAATGCAATCTTAGAAGTGCAGGCAAACATTGATGCATTTGAACAGATCAGCAGCATGGTAGATAAGATCGGGGTAGAAGAGATCGATAAGATTGTCGCAAAGCGTGATGGAATCAGTGCACAGAACCTAATTTTAGAAATGATGAAATAGAGAAGGATTTTAAGGAGGTACGTATTATGAAGAAGAGATTTTTAGCAACATTAATGGTAGCAACCATGGCATTTGCTATGGTAGGATGTTCCACAGATGGAGCAGCAACAGACAGCAGCAAGAGTGGTGGGGATTCCACACAGACAGCACAGACAGAGGAATTCAATCCGGATACTGAGAAAGACAGCATGACGATTGAAGAGGTTCGTGAGAAATTCGGAGATGTTCCGGTTAAGAGCGGATTGAAGCTTGGAGCGGTTGAGAAGTCATTAACCAATGAATACTGGAGAACCTTACAGACCGGATATGAGGAGGCTGCGGATATGATCGCTAAGGCTTCCGGTGTAGATGTTACGGTGGAAGTAGATGGTACTACAGATGAGAGTGATGAGACCGGTCAGCAGACAATGGTTGAGAACATGACAAACCAGGGATGCAACGCTTTGATGTTAAGCCCGATCTCAGATTCTAACTTAACAGCAGCCGTTGAGAATGCAAAGGATGCGAAGATTCCTGTATATAATGTAAATGATGGTGTTATCGCAACTGCAGATTATTATGCAGGACCAAATGCTTACCAGAACGGACAGTTGGCAGCAGAGTGGATTTCTGATAAGCTTGGTGATGAAGGACAGGTTGCTATCGTAATCGGTATGGCAAAGGCATTTGCAGCAAGAGAACGTACATCCGGATTCAAGGACTGGATCTCAGATAACAATTCTAAGCTTGATATTGTAGCAGAACAGAACGCAGACTGGGATCGTCAGAAGTCTAAGGACTTGGCTGCAACATGGATTCAGCAGTATCCGGATCTGAAAGCAATCTTCTGCAACAATGATGATATGGCACTTGGTGTTGTGGAAGCAGTAAAAGAAGCAGATAAAGATATCCTTGTAGTTGGTGTAGATGGTATTGGTGAAGCATATGATTCTATCCGTGATGGTGGATTGGATGCAACGATCGATTCTTTCCCATATTACACAGCAAGAGTAGCAATGGAGTGTACATTAAGAGCACTTGCAGGACAGGATATGCCAAGAGTCGTAGCAACTCCACAGGCTTTGATCGATTCAACGAATGTTGACAAGGATGCAGCAGAGATCATCGGCTGGGAAGATGCGAACTATGTAACAGAGTAGAGAACGCAGACAGATAAGAGATTACGTGGGACTGTCACAGGAATGTGGCAGTCCACTTTATAGGAGGTATACGAGATGGGAAAGGCCGTTGAATTTATTAAGATTAACAAATATTTCCCGGGTGTTCATGTGTTAAAAGATGTGTCCTTTTCCGTAGAGGAAGGAGAAGTGCATGCCTTACTTGGTGAAAATGGTGCCGGAAAATCAACAATCTTAAATATTCTTCATGGTGTCTATTCAGAATATGAAGGAACGGTAAAGCTTCATGGGGAGACGGTACATTTTATGCATCCCAATGATGCGATCCGGGATGGAAAGATTTCCAAAGTTCATCAGGAAACCATGGTTGTGGAAGAACTGACAGTCGGACAGAATGTAACATTGGGTTATGAGCCAAAGAAAGGATTGTTTGTGGATTTCAATAAGATGCACAAGGATGTTGATGAGATCCTTTCAGAGTTGAATTGTAATTTCAAATCCAGAGACATTGTAAGAACATTAACAGCAGGGCAGAAGCAGATGATCGCAATTGCCAAAGCCTTATATCATCATTCTACGATCATTTCGTTAGATGAGCCGACTGCTTCCCTGACACAGAAGGAGACAGAGGCGCTCTTTGCAGTTATTGAGAAGCTCAAAAAGAGTGGTGTTACGATATTATATGTAAGTCATCACTTGGAAGAGATCTTCCAGATCTGCGACCGTGCGACCGTATTGCGGGATGGTGAATTTATTACACAACTGAATGTCAAAGAAACGACACGTGAGGAAATGATACATGCCATGGTAGGAAGAAGTGTGGCATCTGTGGCAGACAGATTAAAACCAAGCCCGGCAACAGATGAGGTTGTGTTGAAGGTAGAGAACCTGTCCAATGGCAAAGATTTCAATGACATATCATTTGAACTTCACAGAGGAGAGATCTTAGGATTCTTCGGTCTGATCGGAGCAGGACGTTCCGAAGTGATGAGAACGATTATTGGTGCAGATCAGAAAATAGGCGGAAAGATGTACCTTATGGGGAAAGAGATCACAGGTCGTTGG
>USBM01000244.1 GCA_900552885.1 uncultured Clostridium sp.
TTGAGATACCGGAAGAATGTCCCTCATTAGAACTTCGTGTTACCCAGCTTAACATCAATAAGGGCTACAACAAAGATCTTCTTAAGCGCTGCCCGACATTATTCGAATATGTGGAATATGTCAGCATTGTAAGAAAGTATCAAGAGACACAACCTCTAGAGGAAGCTGTCCTGCACGCCGTAGACCACTGTATCATACACAACATTTTAAAGGATTTCTTGTTAGCAAACAAGGCGGAGGTGATTCGGATGACCTTATACGAATATGATGAAGAATTGCACAAACAAACGATACGGAAGGAAAGCTATGAAGATGGGTTTGACGATGGCAAATTAATAAAACTTACAACACAAATCTGTCGCAAACTTCAAAAGAATAAGTCTCCCGAAACGATTGCTGAAGAATTAGAAGAAGATATCGATACGATACAGCATATCTGTACAATAGCGAAAGATTTTGCACCAGACTATGATGTTGAAAAGATCGTAGAACAATACAAAAAGTCAATATTGAACGTATAACATTCACTATGTATATAAAAGCAGCCGGGAATGTGAAACCACTCACAATCCCGGCTATACTTTTCTTGCACTCTATTCTATTGTCAAATAGAATCTATTATTTCAATATTATTTCAATTCCTCGACTTCCGATTGACAAATCTTCCCCCATCTGTTATTCTATACACTGTTGACAAATCAACATTTTATTCTGGATATACCTTGGGGGACTATTATGATCAATCGTTTCGAATTATTCACAACAACCATTACGCAGATATATAAGAATTTACAGCGAATTAAGATGCAGGAAATGTCCGGCTTCGAATTACGCGGTACCTATGTAATGTGCATGTTTGAACTGAACCGTAATCCGGAAGGACTGACAATTACGCAATTAAGCCAGCTCTGTGGTGAAGATAAAGCTGCCATCTCCCGTACCATTTCTGAATTAGTGAAACGTGGTCTGGTTACCGGTAACAACGATAAAAAATATCGTGCCCCACTTGTTCTGACCAAAGAAGGACAGGAAACCGCCGCTAAGATCGATGCATTAGCCTCTACTGCCGTAGCAGCCGGAAGTAATGGACTAACACCGGAAGAGGTTAAGATCTTCTATAAAGCCCTTACCACGATTTCTGACAATCTGAATAACTATCTGGTTGATACCCCGGACAACTAACACCGCAACCTGTTAACATATATTGACATTGACTTCAAAACTGTTACATTCCGTAGCAGTTTTATTAAAGTTTGCAAAATGCTTCGTGCTTTGCAAACTATTTTATATTCCATAACAATACATTTCTTCACCACATAACGTACATAGAAAAAACCTGCCACATAATGTGACAGGTTCTTTCTATACTTATACCCTCTTTGGAAATATCGATTATACGTAGAATAACAGATCTTCGTACTGTGGGAATGGCCAATACTTCTTATCCACAAGTGCTTCCAACTTATCAGCAGGAGTTCTAACCTCCTCCATAGCTGCGAAGACTTCATCATGGAAGCATCTAGCTGCTTTCTCCATATCATCCTCTAAATCAATTGCCTTTTCATCTAACTGCTCTAACTTAGTAACTGCTGCAGTCATTGCTTTCAACTCTGTTGCAATATCGTTAAGAATACCCTCCTGTACAGATGTATCCACGCCAACAGCCTTCAGATCATTGACACCCTTAGCCATATCTGCTGAATATTCCATAACAGCCGGAACAATCTGCTTCTTAGCCATATCAAGCATTGTCTTTGCTTCAATATTAATCTGTTTTGCGTAGTTCTCATAATAGATCTCTGCACGGGATTCCATCTCAGCCTTGCTTAGAACAGCAAACTTCTCAAACATTGCAATGTTGTCTTCATTTGTAAATGCAGATACTGCATCAACTAAGCACTTAATATTTGGAAGTCCTCTTCTCTCTGCCTCTGCAACCCATTCCTCAGAATATCCATTGCCGTTGAAGATAATTCTCTTATGCTTTGCAATCAACTCTTTGATCTTATCATGTACAGCCATATCGAAGTTATCAGCCTTCTCTAATTCATCTGCGATCTCACAAAGTGAATCAGCCACGATCGTATTCAAAATCGTATTTGGTGTAGCGATAGACTGTGTAGAACCAACCATACGGAACTCAAACTTATTACCGGTAAATGCGAATGGTGATGTACGGTTACGATCGGTTGCATCCTGCATAAAGGATGGAAGTGTTGTAACACCTGACTCATATGTTTTACCCTGTAATGAACTGGTAGCTTCACCTGTTGTATCCAACTGTTTCAATACGTCATCCAACTGCTCACCTAAGTATACAGAAATGATTGCAGGAGGTGCCTCATTGGCTCCTAATCTGTGGTCATTTCCTGCAGAAGAAGCAGAAAGTCTTAACAGATCTGCATGCTCATCAACTGCTTTCAAGATAGACACTAAGAACAATAAGAACTGTACATTCTCATGAGGTGTCTTACCAGGTTCTAACAGGTTCTGACCATCATCTGTTCCCATTGACCAGTTATTGTGCTTACCGGAACCGTTAACACCTGCAAATGGCTTCTCATGTAACAGGCATGCAAGACCATGACGCTCTGCAACTCTCTTCATTGTCTCCATAACTAACTGGTTATGATCTGTTCCAACATTCGTCGTTCCATAAATTGGAGCTAACTCATGCTGGCAAGGAGCCACTTCATTATGCTGTGTCTTAGCTGTAATACCTAACTTCCATAACTCAATGTTCAGATCATTCATATAAGAAAGAACTCTCTCTCTTACTGTACCAAAATAATGATCATCCAATTCCTGTCCCTTTGGTGGCATTGCACCGAATAAGGTACGTCCTGTGAAGATTAAGTCTTTACGTTTTGCATAATCTTCTTTATCTACTAAGAAGTATTCCTGCTCTGGTCCAACCGATGTTGTAACCTTTGTAGCTGTTGTATTACCAAATAATCTTAAGATACGAAGTGCCTGCTTATTGACTGCTTCCATAGAACGAAGTAATGGAATCTTCTTATCCAATGCCTCTCCTGTATAAGAAGAAAATGCAGTTGGAATACAAAGAATGGTACTTCCGTCTGTTGATTCCTTAATAAATGCCGGTGATGTACAATCCCAAGCTGTATATCCTCTTGCTTCGTTTGTAGCACGAAGTCCACCAGATGGGAATGAAGAAGCATCCGGCTCACC
>USBM01000245.1 GCA_900552885.1 uncultured Clostridium sp.
AGTCGTAATGCGAATGTGCCTGCTGCAACATGACACCACTCAAAAGCCGGGTTCACAACCTAAAACATGCGCGTCCGCCTTCACTTACGCTGTGTAAGGGTAAAAGTCTATAGGAGAGATATTGCACGAGCCAGTGCATCATCAATATGAGCACAGAAGTTATCTGCTCCGATCAGATCTACAAAGCCGTCCTTTTGCATTGTTTTATATGGCTGTTCATTAACATGCGAGAATACGAGTTGTACATTGTGACGCTTACAATCCTCGTAAAGCTGCTCAAGAGAGTGCATAGCAGTTGCGTCTACAGCGGGTACACCACGCATACGGATGACCAGACATTTGGTAAAATCTTTTAATGTGATATCGGCGAGTCGGTCCGCTGCACCGAAGAACATAGGTCCGCTGATCTCGTAGACGCGGATTCCTTTCGGAATGTCACGAAGTTCTATGGCATCCGGATCGGATTCATCGTCATAGTATGTCCATCCGCGTACTTCAGTTTCCTCACTCATTCGTTTCATAAACAGAAGGCAGGCAATGATCATGCCGGCCTCAATTGCCACTACAAGGTCAAAGATAACGGTTAATGCAAAGGTCATTAATAATACGATAATATCACTTTTCGGTGCTGTTTTACATAGGTTAGCAAATGTTCGCCATCCGCACATATTATAAGCAACCATGAAAAGGATTGCGGCAATTGTTGGCATTGGAATGAGTGCAGCATATGGCATTAGAATCACAAGCACCAAAACTAAGACAATAGCGTGTACCATGCCGGCAATGGGGGTGCGACCACCGTTCTTGATATTAGCTGCAGTTCTGGCAATGGCACCGGTAGCAGGAATTCCTCCGAAGAATGCAGAACCCAGATTTCCAATTCCCTGTGCAATTAATTCCATATTGGAACGATGATGGGAATTGATCATACTATCTGCAACGACACAGGATAGTAAGGATTCAATTGCTGCAAGAATGGCAATTGTAAAACCATCTGACATTTCTGCCTGCAGTATTTCCATGCTGAAATGAGGAATATGAAATGTTGGCAAATGACTGCTGATCGTATATAGATCACCGATTGTATTAACAGGAAGTTTCCCTAACTTCACAATCAGAATACCGGCAATCACAGCAATCAAAGAACCGGGAATGGTCTTATTAATGAATGGCCATAGAATCAGAATTGCAAGGCAAATGATTCCAACAAGGACTGCCCATACGTTCACAGAGGAAAAATAATGAATGACACATTGCATTTTCTCCATGGTTTCTACCGGCTTGACATCCTTGGCATAAGTAAGCCCAAAGAAATCTTTTAACTGACCGATTACAATAGTGACAGCGATACCTGCGGTAAATCCGGTTACTATTGTATAAGGAATAAATTTGATCAGTGCACCAACACGGAATACACCCATTAAGATCAAAAGGACGCCGGCAATGATAGTTGCCATAATCAGTCCATCCATGCCGTTGCGTGCAACGATGCCGGCAACGATGGTTGCAAATGCAGCCGTTGGCCCGGCGATCTGTACACGGCTTCCACCAAAAAAGGATATCAGGAATCCGGCTACGATAGCAGTGTAGATACCTTGTTCAGGGCCGACGCCGGATGCTAAAGCAAGCGCAATGGATAATGGTAAAGCAATAATTGCCACGATAATTCCGGCAATGACATCTTTTGCAAATTGTTCTTTGGTGTAATTTTTCATCACACTAAATAACATTGGTTTTAATTTGTCTGGTTTCATAGTATTCTCTCCCTCAAATGTTTCATTTGTCGGGTGGTAAGCCACCCGAGTTCGATATTATAGCACTTTCCCTATAAATTAACAATAAAGTTCTTTATACGACTGCAGTTTTCTGATATAATCATATATTATGATTGTATTCAGTGATTGTGGAATGGATAGCAGTAGAGAGTTATTGTTGTTCTGTTTCATAACATAATAGATGATTTTATAATGAAATAGGGATGCTCAAAGAGCAGATAGGAGAGAAGAATATGGCAGCAATTGCGATTGATGGACCGGCAGGTGCGGGAAAAAGTACCATTGCCAAGAGAGTAGCAAAAGAGTTAGGATATATATATGTAGATACGGGTGCAATGTACCGTGCGATTGCATATTATCTTGTGACAAATGAGATTGATATTGAAGATGCGGAAGCACTCAACACAGCATGCACTCAGATTACGATTCGAATTGCATATGAAGACGGTGCACAGCAGGTTTACCTGAATGATGAGAATGTAACCCCGTATCTTCGGACGGAGGAGACTGGTAATATGGCATCAAAATCCTCTGCCAAGGCACCGGTTCGTGCGGCGTTATTAGATCTGCAGCGGAACATGGCAACGGAATATGATGTGGTAATGGATGGCAGGGATATTGGAACAAATGTATTGCCGGATGCAGAAGTTAAGATCTATCTGACGGCATCTTCCAAGGAGCGGGCAAACCGTCGGTACAAGGAACTGGTTGAGAAAGGGGAAAATCCGGACTTTGATCAGATTGAGGCGGATATTATCGAACGGGATAACCGGGATATGAATCGTGCGATTGCACCGCTTAAGCAGGCAGAGGATGCAGTATTGGTGGATAGTTCGAATATGGGAATTGAGGAAGTGGTGCAGGCAATCCTTAATATAGCAAGAAAAAAAGGTCTATAGAAGGTTTTTGTTAGGAATCTATATAACTAACAGATAATACGGGAGTTTAAGTAGAGAAAGATATTGTTTTTTAAGTTGGAAATGAAGGAGATATATGTAATATGCAGGTGATATTAGCAAAGACAGCCGGGTTCTGTTTTGGTGTAAAACGTGCAGTTGATATGGTGTATGAGCAGGCAGAGCATGGGGATGTCTATACTTATGGTCCGATCATTCATAATGAAGAGGTTGTGAATGATCTCGAACAAAAGGGAGTTCGGATCATAGAAGGAGAAGAGGAACTTGCAAACTTATCAGAAGGAACGGTTGTGATTCGTTCCCATGGTGTGGAACGACGTATCTATGATATTGCGAAAGATCATCATTTAAACCTTGTGGATGCGACATGCCCATTTGTGAAGAAGATTCATAAGATTGTAGATCAGGATAGTGCAAAAGGTAATCAGATCGTTATTATTGGTAACAAACATCATCCGGAAGTAATGGGAATCTGTGGCTGGTGT
>USBM01000246.1 GCA_900552885.1 uncultured Clostridium sp.
AGCAACTACAATGATATACTATATCCAAATCAACCGATGCGTAAACTAGATGTTTCGTGCGTCCCGTCCTCACTTACGCTGTGCAAGGGTGATAGTTTATGCAAAACGATTCAAAGTTTCGTCATAGTGATAGTCGATCGCAGCAAGTTTATCAGCGATCATATCTTTATCTAATTCTAAGTCCTGACATAGGGCATCTAAGCTCGGATAAAAATCCCGAAGTTTCATATTGAGATAACTTAATAACATCATTGGATCATTTGGTATGTTTGTCATAAGAGATATACCTTCTTTCTTTTTGTTTAGATTCTTAAAAACTCTCTATTACTATAAGTGAGAAAAATATGTATGTCAAATATACATATAAAATTTACTCAAAAGTTTCTAATTATTACATGTAAACTTCTAATTATTACATGTTACGGCATAGGCGTCTTTTTTTGTGGTATAATGTAGAAAAATTTTCATTACATATATTTATAAAATGGAGGGCGTATATGAGAGGGAAAAAGAATAAAATAATGGTTGGAATCTATATGGAAATTTTCTTAATTGCCATGTAGGGAGAAGGATTGTATGTCTGTGCAAATGAGAGTGTGAAGTATCAATATGATGCGTTAGGGCGAGTGGTATCCGTGTATTATTCCGATGGAGCGGAATATGAGTATAAATATGATAAGAATGGGAATATTGTGTCTGTCAAAAAAGTAAAGGGTAAAACGACAGAGAAGCCGGATACGGAGAAGAAAACGGAAACGACGAAAGAGCCAAACACAGAGAAGACAACAGAAACGACGAGAGAACCGGATACGGAGAAAACAACAAAGGCAACGGAAACATCAAATACGGAGAAGAACATATCAGTATACTTATGATGAGGAGGGAAGGGCAGCATCGATAATTGGAAATGATGGGATGCATGTTACATACACCTATAATGAAAATGGACAGAAGAAATCAATTAGCAGTAGTACCGGATTAAAGATAGAATATACGTATAATGAGAATGGACAGGTTTTGACTGAAAAGTCTAATCTGGGTACACTCACGTATCATTATGAGAAAGGAATGCTCACATCGTTAACAGATCAAAAGGGAAATACTTATGCTTTTGTGTATGATGCAAATGGTAATGTGATTCAATATACAGATGCGGATGGTATTGTGGCAGATTATAAAGTGGATGTATCTGGCAGAGTATTATCAGAGGCAGTGGAATTGAAAGATGGTCAGAAAGCAGTTACCATCTATACATATGACGTATATGGAAATATATTATCTAAGATGGATCCACTTGGCAACACAACTACATATAGTTATGATGCGAACGGAAATCTTGAAAAAATAAAAGATGCACTAGGAAATTCTACAGATTTCGGTTATAATGAATACAGAAAGATTGTGAAACAGAAGGATGCGAATGGCAATGTAACCACATATGATTACGATTCGTCGCTTAATTGTGTTCGGGTAACAGATGCAGAACAGGGGATTACGGAATTTGCTTACGATGGTATAGGGCAGATCATAGCTATGACGAAGAAGGGGGACAAGGAGGATGTTACGTTATCTATGACCTATGACCCTCTTGGTAATGTTACCTCTATCACGGATGGAGAAGGCAATGTAAGACGGATGCACTTGGAAGTACAGCGTCCATGACTTATGACTCCATGGGGAATGTTGCAACATTGACAAATCCGAATGGTGGGGTGACACGTTATTCGTATGATCTTAATAGCAATCTTACGGATGAGTCAATTGGACAGGACTAACATGTACAGTATACTTATAATGCACAGAATCTGACAGCATCTAAGATTAACAGTCGTGATCAGAAGACAATCTATGATTATGATGGATTAGGAAGAATGGTGCGGCAGACAGATGAGGCAGGGATTATTGAATATGCTTATGATGCCAATGGGAATGTATTAACGGTTACCGAGACTGCAGGAGAAGAAATACACACGATTACCAGAACGTATGACGGACTGAACCGTGTCACCTCTTATGAAGACGGTAACGGGAATAAGATTGGTTATACCTATGATAAGATTGGTAATCTGGTTACACTTACTTATCCGAATGGCAAACAGGTTCATTATACCTATGATAAGAATGGAAATATCAAGACAGTAACAGATTGGGAACAACGCATAACAACTTATAAGTATGATGCGAATGGAAGACTGATTCGAACGGAACGTCTGAATGGAACGATAGAGACCCGGGAATATGATAAGATGGGACGACTTATCCGAATTTTAGATCAGTGCGGGGATAATGAGATCAATCGTCAGGAATACAGCTATGATGTGGCGGGGAATATAACCGCTGTGAAGAACCTGGCTGAGGTGGATGTTACATCCGTTACAGATATTAACATGACGTACGATAAGAACAATCGTCTGCTGACATATAATGGAGAAGAGGTTATATACGACAAAGACGGCAACATGGTCTATGGCCCACTATAGGGTAAGATGACCAACTTCGTGTATGACTGCCGGAATCGTTTGATTGGAGCAGGAGATACTGCATATGAGTATGATGCAGAGAATAACCGTATAGCAGTTACAACGGCTGGAAAGCGTACAGAATACGTTATCAATACCCAGCCGGAATTAAGTCAGGTTTTACAAAGTGCAACAACCGGAAAAGATACTACTTATTATTTTTATGGCAATGGTCTTACTGCACAGGATGATGGAACGGACTACTTAACGTACCACTTTAACAATGTAGGAAGTACAATGGCATTATCAGATGATAAAGGTCAGAAGATAGCTTCCTATGAATATTCACCATATGGACAGATTATCAGCAAGGAGAAAGAGCGACTGGTAGCATTCTTATATAATGGACAATATGGTGTTGCTACAGATAAAAGTGGACTGTATTATATGCGAGCTCGTTACTATAATGTAGACATTGAAAGATTTATGAATCAGGATGTGTTAACCGGAACTTTAGAGCGAATCAGCAGTCTGAATCGATACGCTTATGTGGAAGGAAATCCGATCAGTTATCTTGATCCGTTTGGGTTGGCAATAGAGATTGCACTTAAGGTTGTTGGAGCTATTTCAATGTTAATTTCTTCGTTAAGTTTGTTGACATTTATTGCACCGGAGGTTTCGTTTATTATTTCGGGCTTGTTGCTTATAACAACAT
>USBM01000247.1 GCA_900552885.1 uncultured Clostridium sp.
TGTTTATTGTTAATGAATTGCTTGTCTCTGGTCTCCCCCCTTTTTCAAGGTAGGAGTTGAAGAAGATTTTGTTATGTTTTATGGAATTGGAGGAGCATCGTTGTAAGATGCCGAATGGGAATATGGGATATACAGCAGATCAGACAAGATACGATACCATGCAATACAACCGATGTGGAAAGAGTGGCTTATTGTTGCCAATGCTTTCACTTGGATTCTGGCATAACTTTGGCTCCAAAGATGATTATGAGAATATGAAAGCCATGTGCTTTACGGCATTTGATCATGGAATTACGCACTTTGATCTGGCAAATAATTATGGACCGGAATATGGTGCGGCTGAGAAGAGTCTTGGACGTATTATGAAAGAAGAGATGCATGCATACCGGGATGAGCTGATCATCAGCACAAAGGCCGGATATGATATGTGGGATGGCCCATATGGTAATTGGGGCAGCCGCAAATACCTGATCGCAAGCTTAGACCAGAGTCTGCGTCGGATGGGATTAGATTATGTGGATATCTTCTATCATCACCGGATGGATCCGGAGACACCACTAGAAGAGACAATGCTTGCATTAAGTCAGATCGTACAGAGTGGCAAAGCATTATATGTTGGTATCTCCAATTATGATGGACCGACCATGAAGAAAGCGGCAGATATCTTAGAAGAGTTACATTGTCCGTTTATTATTAATCAGAATCGATATAGTATATTTGACCGTACCATTGAGAACAATGGATTGAAACAGCAGGCACAGGAAAGCGGCAAAGGAATCATTGCATTTTCTCCATTGGCACAGGGAATGCTGACAGACAAATATATTCATGGCATTCCGGCAGACAGTCGTGTAGCGAAAGACGGACGTTATCTGCATGCATCGGATATTACAGATGAGAAAGTGCAAAAAGTAATCGGGTTAAATGAGATTGCAAAGCAGCGTGGTCAGACACTGGCACAGATGGCACTTAGCTGGGTACTGAAAGATGAGGATGTAACCAGTGTGTTGATCGGAGCATCCAAGCCGGAGCAGATTATAGAGAATTTGAAGATTGTAGGTGCGGCAGCGTTTACGGAAGACGAATTGACAGAGATCGATCGAATTTCCAAAATGTAAGTGTGTGTAATATTATATATAGAGTTTTACTCTCCCTCCCCTTTAAGAGGCAATTGGTAAGAACCGGTTGCCTCTTTTTCTGTCAAAAAATATGGCTATACATATAAGAAAGTTGTGAATTTGACGAGGTGAAAATCAAGAATATGTAAAATATATTTATAAAATGCATAAAATTTTCACGATTCATAGAAAAATATTCTATGTTTTTCATAAAGGATCCGCTCTATAATAAGGACAGTCGATAGGACGGAAACAAAAGCGATTTATTAAGGAGGAATGTTTTATGAAGAAAAACAAATTATTTGCAATGCTTGCAGTAGCAGCCCTTTCAGTATCTATGGTAGGTTGTGGTTCCGGATCAACCGGTTCCACCAGTTCATCCGGATCCTCTGGATCTACAGCATCTACAAGCGGTGGTGCCAACAGTACCAAACCTTTGGTATGGTTCAACCGTCAGCCATCGAACAGTTCAACAGGAGAACTTGATATGACAGCATTGAACTTTAATGACAGTACTTATTATGTAGGTTTTGATGCAAATCAGGGTGCTGAACTTCAGGGTCAGATGGTAATGGATTACATCAAAGCCAATGCAGCAACAATTGATCGTAACGGTGACGGTGTGATCGGATATGTACTTGCGATTGGTGATATCGGACATAACGATTCAATTGCACGTACCCGTGGTGTTCGTGATGCATTAGGAACCGGCGTTGAGGCTTCCGGATCAACAGATGCTTCACCAGCAGGAACGAATACAGATGGATCTGCTTCTGTAGTAAAGGATGCAACAGTTGATATTGATGGAAAGTCTTACACCATTCGTGAGTTAGCTTCTCAGGAGATGAAGAACTCAGCAGGAGCTACATGGGATGCAGCAACAGCAGGTAATGCGATCGGTACATGGTCAGCATCCTTTGGTGATGAGATTGATGTAGTTGTTTCTAATAATGATGGTATGGGAATGTCAATGTTCAATGCCTGGGCAAAAGATAACAAAGTTCCTACATTTGGTTACGATGCAAACAGTGATGCAGTAGCAGCTATTGCAGAAGGATATGGTGGAACAATTTCACAGCATGCAGACGTTCAGGCTTACCTTACATTAAGAGTACTTCGTAATGCATTAGATGGTGTGGATGTAGATACCGGTATTGGAACAGCCGATGACGCTGGTAACCAGTTAGAGGAAGGTGTTGATTACAGATACAGCGAAGAAGAGAGATCTTACTATGCATTGAACGTAGCTGTAACAGCAGACAATTATCAGGATTTCACAGATTCTACCAAGGTTTATGATAAGGTTTCTAAGCAGCTTGATTCTTCATCAAGCCCGGAGAAGAAGGTTTGGTTAGACATTTACAATGCATCTGATAACTTCTTAAGCTCAACTTATCAGCCACTTCTTGAGAATTATGATGATCTGTTGAACTTAAAGGTTGATTACATCGGTGGTGATGGACAGACAGAGTCTAACATTACAAACCGTCTTGGTAATCCAAGTGAGTATGATGCATTTGCAATCAATATGGTTAAGACAGACAATGCTTCATCTTACACATCAATCCTTCAGCAGTAAGAGATTGGTCAGTCAGATAAACTAGCCCGAAGGGTGTCAGGAAACTCTTGATACCCTTCTTTTTAAAAGGAGTAAGCATATGGTAGAGGATAAGAAAGATAACATCTTATCGATTCGCGGCATGAGCAAGTCATTCGGAAGAAACCGGGTTTTGGATCATATCAATCTGGATGTGAAAAAGGGCTCTATTATGGGGCTTATGGGTGAAAATGGAGCCGGCAAATCGACAATGATGAAGTGTCTTTTTGGTACCTATCAAAAAGACGAAGGTACAATAATATTAGATGGAAAAGAAGTAAATTTCTCTGGCCCTAAGGATGCACTCGAGAATGGAGTTGCGATGGTTCATCAGGAATTAAATCAGTGTCTTGAGAGAAGCGTTGTTGACAACCTGTTCCTTGGACGTTATCCAAAGAACTCTCTTGGAGTCATCGATGAGGGCCGTATGAAGAAGGAA
>USBM01000248.1 GCA_900552885.1 uncultured Clostridium sp.
GCGTGCGAGTCGTAATGCGAATGTGCCTGCTGCAACATGACACCACCCTAAAGCCGGGTTCACAACCTAAAACATGCGCGTCCGTTTCACTTACGCTGTGCAAGGGGATAAGGTTTATGAGAGCTTGCGGTCCACATATTCACGTATGATCATATCATCTTCCGGCATCTGGCAACCTACAATATAGAGACCATCATTATTCGAACAACGAATGACACGACCCTCTAATTGATTGTGATCCGGCAGATCGAATTTCTGAATCTCAAGTGTGATTGTAATCCCTTTGTTTTCGGCAAAGAAAGGATCATGTGTTAAGAATGCAAAACCGCTAGCACTAATGTTATCTAAAGAAGCCATAATGGTCTTGTCGCTGTCAGGAAGATGGATTGTGCAGGCATTACTTGCATCTAAACGTGGATACTTCCGTCGGTTGTTGATCTTTGGACGGGATTCCAAAGTAATTACAAATACATCAGAGTTATGTTTGGCTGCAAGTGCGATATGTGCCTGTTTCCAATAGTAGAGCACATTACCCACAACAACCTGTATCTGACAGGCGGTAGATTGTGTAAGTTGTGGCACCGTATGCAGGCGGGCAGTGATGGAATTGTCATCCTGTGAAAGAACCTCACCGTGGTATACAGTAGTATCATCTATATTGACCATTAGTTTCATGCCTGGAAGAATGTCCTCTACGCCCATGAAACCGCCGATACCTAATTCGCACATAAGGGATTCGACAACATTTTCAATTGAGTTGATATTCGTTGCAGACTCGTCATACTTACTGAGCATTCGTTTGCTGATCTCGTTGGAATCCGTAATGGAGTTTGTCATATAATCTACAATGCCGGATACCTGCTGAAGATTATCCACTAAATGAATATTCGATGTTTCGACTTCTTTCATTGCGTTATCAATGATGTGAATATTATTCTCAAGCTGTGAAGTGTCGGTTGCAATCTTTGCGATATTCGTTCCTGCAAGAGTTACCTTATCCAGGGTGAGCTGAATTAGCTGTAATGTCTTTTCGATAGAGGTAGTCATCTCATCTGAAGTCTCTTCTAAATGCTGCAATGCCTGACGGATCTGGCTGGAAGAATTCTGTGTTTCGATGCTTAAGTTACGGATCTGGTCTGCTACAACTGCAAAACCTTTACCGGCGTCTCCGGCTCTTGCGGCCTCAATGGAAGCATTTAAAGCTAAGAGATTCGTCTGGGTGTTGATGGTCTCGATCGTTCCGGTCTCATCCTTTACCATCTCAAATTCCTGTTTGAAATGTTGAAGGGTCTGTTCGATCTCAGTAGAGAGATTAGCCATTGTATTGGTTGTCTCGATCAGATTATCTAAGTCCGTGGAACTGGTCATGGCATGGTCTTTAGAAGCAGAGGTTAAGGAGACCATTTCCTCGATCATATCTGCAACGTGGTTTACCTGCGAATGGATATCGGAAGTCATGTCGTTGGAGGAGGAGGTTGTATCCTGGAGATCTGCATTGTTTTCCTGCAAATGTTCCATACTTTGTACAACAAGATTGGCTCCATGGGTATTCTCAGATGCTAATTCCCGTACAACAGATACGCCGTCAATAATGGAATTACTAGCGGTCTTTACCTGTTCTACCGTTGTAATGACACGGTGAAGATCTGCTTTGATACTGTCTGTCATGGCACCATCAGATTCGTTCAGATGCTGGATTGACATGACGTAGCAGATATAACAAAGAATAATACAGGATAGCTCTAACTGGTAATCTTTCATGTTGGTCGCGGAATTGAAGCCAAGCATGACCCGGTAAACGGCGCTACCAATAATAATGATAGAATTGGCAATACCACAGCCGATCATAAATCGTTTGTTCTTATATAGAACTAACAGACTTGTTACGGGCAGGATATAAGTAAATGCAATTGCAGATTCTGTTGTACTGACAACATAGGCATAGAAAATGCCATATCCGATCACTAAGTCATATTTGTATAGTTCTGTGGTATATCCTTTTACCCGAAGTAACACTTCGCCGATGATGATCGGACACCAGCAAAGGAATAGGAATGTAAGGTAATAAGGGGTAGTGTGCAGTCCGTTTGCAACATCACTTCCATAATTAGCGGAAAGTAAAATTGCAAAGATCAGCCAGATCTTCCGTGCCTTTCGATTTGCTTTTTTTTTAAATACTGATTCGTCGTAATCCATAAGTACCTCCCTCAGGTATGGTTGTATTATCTGTTTTTGTTAAAATATTCACATATCGCCTGCATTGTCCGGGTGCTTTCGTCTAAGAAAGGTTCAAATACGCTAAATGCATGTGTCAATGCTTTGTTTGCCGGAAAATTAAGTAATTGATGCGGCATATGGTTGGCGGTGAGTGCTTTTTCAAATTGCAGTGTATAGTGTTGCAGATTATCATTGGCACTTGTTACTAAGAAGCAAGGAGGAAGTGCCTTGATAAGTTCCGGATGTTCCGGATTAATATAAGGAGCAAAGGAACTTTTCTTATAAGAAGCACCATACAGGTATTTTGGTAAAAATAATCCAATCTGATCAAACTTAGTAGTGTAGAACATGCCGCTGATCAATCCGAGAGCTCTAATTGGAAGAGCTGACGGTGTGATCCTTGCGGCAGATGCAATTGCCGGATTATTCTGCATGGCGACACAGTAGGTAAGCAGACAGGCACCGCCACTGTCGCCGACAGCATAGATATGATCCGGTTCACCGTGATAGTCTGTAAGGTGTTCTCCAATGTAGTCAAATGCGGTATAGATATCTGTGCACTGATCAAAGAACAGACAATCCGGAACCAGGCGGTATTCCACATTAAATACAATATATCCCAGTTTGCAAAGCCTTGCACAGAAATATCGGTTAAATTCCTTGCACCCCATGATAAGACCACCACCATGTACATTGATAATGACCGGGAGTGATTCCCTATCGAGGCCTGCCGGGCGATATATGTCAAGATGATGAGCTTTTATTGGTGATGAACTGTAAGGAATATTACATTCTTCTGTTACACCATCCGGAAACGAAAAAAGTGCGTCGCGTTCTGGTAGAGTTTTTAGAAAATCTGCCCGCTGTTTATAAAACATATTAGGAATAAATTGACTCATGATGTACCTCACTTGCTGTAATGCGTTATCTTATG
>USBM01000249.1 GCA_900552885.1 uncultured Clostridium sp.
GATATTAACAGTAAGATTCGCAGATTTTTGAGAACTCCTTTGAAATCTGAGAGGCTGGCCTCCAAGAAGTGGATTCGTAAGATGACGTTGGCATTTGGTAATTCTATCTGTTGTCCGGCAGTGACATACAATAAGAAAAAGTTAGGAGCAAGCGTATTTGTTTCGGAGTATAAGTTTAATATTGATTGGGATACATTTTTGATGCTTGCTAAGAAAGATGGAACATTTGCATATGTTGACCGTCCGTTAACACATTATCGGGTGCATGATGGAGCAACAAGTAAAGAATTTATCGAGAATCATTTGCGAATTGATGAGGATACAAGAATGTTTGACCAGTTTTGGCCACATTGGATCACAAGATTAATTATGGTATTTTATAAGAAAGCATATGATACATATAGCAATTAGGAAATGGAGAAAGAATAAGAATGAGTACGAATCGTAATACCCCAACGCTTTATATTGTAATTCCTTGTTATAATGAACAGGAAGTGTTACCGATTACTTGTAAGGAGTTTTTAGCAAAGATTAATGAACTGGTTGGTCTTGGTAAGATTACCGATGATAGCCGTATATTATTTGTGAACGATGGAAGTAAGGATGATACATGGAATATTATTTGCAGGCTTGCCGAAGAAGACAAGCACTACCTTGGAATTTCACAGAGCCGGAACCGGGGACATCAGAATGCAGTATTAGCAGGTCTGATGGAGGCAAAAGATCGGTGTGATATTACAATTAGTATTGATTGTGATGGGCAGGATGATATTAATGCCATGAATGATATGGTGGATGCTTATTTAGATGGTGCTGAGATTGTGTATGGTGTTAGAAATAAGCGTGATACGGATACGTTTTTCAAACGATTTACAGCAGAAGCATTTTATCATTTGTTGGATTGTATGGGGGTTGAGACTGTATTTAATCATGCCGATTATCGGTTGATGAGTAGCAGGGTATTACAGGAATTTGCTAATTTCAAGGAAGTTAATCTGTTTTTGAGAGGAATGGTGCCGCTTGTTGGATTCAAGAGCACTTCGGTATATTATGCCAGACATGAGAGAATTGCCGGAGAAAGTCATTATCCGCTAAAGAAGATGTTAGGATTAGCCTTTGATGGAATTACAAGTCTTTCGGTTAAACCAATTCGTATGATTACATCATTGGGATTTGTGATCGCACTTCTTAGCTTTATTGGAATTATATGGGTAATGGTTGGGGCCATTGCAGGAAACACGGTACATGGCTGGGCATCGACGACATGTTTGCTATGTTTCCTAAGTGGTGTGCAATTAGTCAGTGTGGGTGTAATTGGTGAATATATTGGTAAGATCTATATGGAAGTGAAACATAGACCGCGATATATTATCAGTGAGAAGACCTATGATCATAATGAGGATAATACAGAGCAGATGTAATAGCGTGATATAGGAATTAGAAGTAAAAGGGAAGTATGCTATGTTAAAGAGTAAGCTGAATAATAAGAAACTGATAGTTGGAAGCTATGTATGTCTGTTCCTGATTATGGAATTATTTCATAGTTTTATTGGAATATATTTTGATGATTATGGGAATGCATCTTTAAGTTATGGCTATCATGCTGATGTAGTGGGAATGAATTGGACATTGGAGGATCTCGGGCAATGGGCACATTGGATCTACTTTAATTTCTCCGGGCGGATTATGTGTGGATCGATATTGAATCTATTGTTCAAGATAGGTGGTGGACAACATCTGTTTATGGCGATTCAGGCGGGAATTCTTACCCTTATGTTCTATATGATGTATCGTCTGGTTATGTATTATACCGGACAGAAGGATAATGTATGGATTGCAGTTATGGTTGTTGCATTATTCTTTATTATGCCGCCAGATATGTATCGCTGGAATCTCTGTTGGGCATCAGCTTCGGTGTTATATATATGGCCGTTACTTCCGTTTTTTGCAGTAGTGTATCTGCAGTTTTTGTTAAGACAAGAGGATTTGGCAAGCTGGAGGAAAGCTCTATATAATGTTATTTGCATAATAGGAATCTTATTTACTGCATTTTCACATGAACAGACCGGACTGTCGATTGCAGGTTACCTGGTAATTGTATGTGTTTATCAGTGTATTGTGCAGAAGCAATTTGTGGTAAGAGATGGAATATATGCGATATTAGGTGTGGGAACATATTGTACGTTATTCTTTGCTCCGGGTAACTGGAATCGTTTAGATGGAAATACAGAGTTTGCAGAATTAAGCTTCTTTGAAAAGATTGCACATAATTATGAGCCGTTGATGGGATGTCTGTTTCCATTATCTTTCATCGTATTATATGGTGTTATCACAGTAATATTATTGTTCTTTGCATACCGTGAGTATAAGAATGAACAGAAGAGACTACCGTTAGTTTTGAATACAATTGCATTGATATTATTGGCTGGAGCAACAGTAGGAAGCGTTGTGAAGATAACGGTGGTTGCTTTAGTATGTGAAACTGGCTATCTCATTACTGTTTTTGTAAGTCTGATCCTATATAATGTGGACAAGGATAGAATCTATGTTACGTTCCTTCTGATTGCATCAGCATTATCGGCATTCTGTGTTCTGATTTCACCAACTTTGCCAATGCGGTGTTTTACAGAGTGGATCTTGGTCATTCATATTGTGCTTTTGATCTGTTGTTATGACTTTTGGAGAGAATTTCTGCATGAGAAGAATAGAAGATTGTATGTATGCTGGGTTGTACTCTATGTTGTTACCTGTATATATGCAGCTAAGACATTTGGGGGATATACAATTGGATATTGTGCCAATAAGAGGGCATTGGAATACAATGAAGAACAGTTGCAGAACTTATCAGAGACAGATAATAAAGTGTATCTGTATAAACTGCCAAATGATTTTTTTGCACCAACGATGCCATATGCTGAAGGACAGGAATATATTGAGTATTGGATGAAAGAATACTATGGGATTAGCAATGATGTAGAATTTATATGGACGAAAAATAACGTGGTTTCTTATGATATACAAGGTGAATTTTATGAAGATGGATGGTTTGGTAAGGAAGGAGTGATTTCTACTACAAAAGAGTGTTGGGCAAAGCAGATAATATTAAACTGTCATGT
>USBM01000250.1 GCA_900552885.1 uncultured Clostridium sp.
AAAGTATTCTATACCTTTTTATATTTTTTTGACAACACTTCTTTTGTAAATAATTACTAAATTAATGCTAAACTTGAACAAACTCATTATGTATACAAAAACGCATGAGTTTCTTACATCCCATGCGTCTTCTTTCTTTACACATCTGTGCAATTTTATGTACAAAAGCAATGCATTATTTGTTTCTTACCAGCTTTGCAGCCTCTACCATATGGCACAGACTTGCTTCTGTTTCCGTAATTCCTCTTGTCTTCAATCCACAGTCCGGATTCACCCATAACTGGTCACGTTCAATCTTCGTAAGCATGATCTGCAATGCATTCACGATCTCTTCTACCGAAGGAACCCGTGGTGAATGGATGTCATAGACACCCGGCCCCACCTCTGTCTCAAAATGATTCTCACGCAATGCATCTAAGATCTGAAGATCCGAGCGGGATGCTTCAAACGTGATCACATCTGCATCCATATCATCAATGGCAGGAATGATATCCGTAAATTCACTGTAGCACATATGTGTGTGGATCTGCGTCTCTGGTTTCACCCCACTGTGCGTCAGACGAAATGCAGGAATGGCAAAATCCAGATATTCTGTATTCCAATCCGACTTACGAAGTGGCAGCTTTTCACGAAGTGCCGCCTCATCGATCTGAATCATGCGGATACCATTTGCCTCTAAGTCCAATACTTCATCCCGGATTGCCAGTGCGATCTGCGAAATAGACTCCTTGATCGAGATATCCTCTCTTGGGAATGACCAGTTCAGGATCGTAACCGGTCCTGTCAACATTCCTTTCACAATATGATCAGTCAATGACTGTGCGTATACCGACCATTCTACGGTCATCGGTTTCTCACGGTACACATCTCCCCAGATGATCGGCGGCTTCACGCAACGGGTTCCATAAGACTGCACCCATGCCTTCTCCGTAAAGAGGAATCCGCCAAGTGCCTCGCCGAAGTATTCCACCATATCATTTCTTTCATATTCACCATGTACTAAGACATCTAATCCAATCTCTTCCTGCTTCTTAATGCACTTTGCAATCTGATCCCGGGTAAATGCCACATATTCTTCCTGTGTGATCTCACCCTTACGGTACGCTCCCCGGTTCGCCTTAACCTCTTTTGTCTGAGGAAATGATCCAATTGTGGTTGTTGGAAGTTCCGGCAAACCAAATTCCCCTTTCTGCATCTTCTGTCGCTCACTTCTCTTTGGCAGCCGGATATAATCCTGCTCTGTCACCTTCGCAAGACGTTCTGTCACTTCCCGCTTACTGCAATTGCGGTCTTTTTCAAACAATGCATGATTATTCCGGTACGCTGTCTCTTTGGTGTAATCTTCACACTCTGCCAGATCTCCCAATTCTCTCAACTCAGACAGCTTCTCCACAGCAAACGCAAAATGATCCAGATATTCTTTCGCTAACTTTGTCTCATGCTGTAAGGTATACGGGACATGCAGCAAAGAGCAAGAGGTAGATAATACCACATGTATTCCCTGCTTACGCAATGCACCGGCCACCTGCAACGTATTCTCATAATGATTCTTCCAGATATTCTTACCATTTACCAGCCCTGCAAATAAGATCTTATCTGCAGGGAATCCATATTGCTCTACTAAATCATATGTCTGCTTGCCCTCTAAGAAGTCCAGTCCGATTCCCGCAAACGGCTTAGAAATTAACTGCGGATAAATATCTCTGACATCTCCAAAATATGTCTGGAGCAGGATCTTGCAGGATGAAACAGATGCCAATAACGCATCATATATTTTATCAAATAACGCAACATCCTGTGCATCCATATCCCGAACCAATGCCGGTTCCTCAATCTGTAACAAGCCTGCGCCATGCTCCTCGCAGGTCTTTACAAGCTGCTTATATGCACTCACAAATGCATCTACGAAATCAACCGCCTTCTTATCCCCGGTATATCTGCAAAGTTTTAACATCGTGTACGGACCGATCACAACCGGTTTTGTCTCAATCCCCAACGTCTTGGCCTCTTCATATTCCGTGATCAATTTATCTCCGGACAAGGCAATCGCCATATCATCTTCCACTTCCGGCACGATATAATGATAATTGGTATTGAACCATTTCTTCATTGCCAATGCCTTCACATCGCCTGACTCTCCCTGGTATCCCCTTGCCATGGCAAAATATGTATCCAATGGAGAAAGTCCTAACCTGCGGTATCGTTCCGGTACAATTCCTAACAATACAGCGGTATCCAATGTCATATCATAAAAGGAAAAATCATTGCTTGATATATAATCCATTCCCGCATTTTTCTGCGTCTCCCAATGTGTCTTACGCAAACCCTTTGCAACCTGCAAAAGTTCATCCTGTATAATCTCTTTTCTAAAATACTTCTCGCTCGCAAACTTTAATTCTCTTAATGTTCCCACTCTCGGGAATCCAATAACCGATGTCTTCATCTGATTCGTTTCCTCCTATTTTTCGATATACTATCTGTTACCGCCAAGGTGTGATATACATTGTGTTACCGCATCCATTCTGCGGCAACATCACAATATTTCCCTTTGTCCCTGATTATAGGAGAAAATGTGATATTTGAATAATATCTAAAAAAGTGGCTTATCCATAGTTTAAAGCTATAGACAAGCCACCCTTTAAAAAGTCTTTTTTTATATAATACCCCATTTCTAATCATCCGAATCCATTTATTGCAAACACATAAGCGGATTATAAGTCCTTAACCCTTTACTTTAAATATTGCTTTAGAGAATCCAGATACGTCTGCCCCAGTCGGCTCATTACGCCCTTGCGATGGATAATATATCCGATCCGCATTTCACTCTCATCTGCCAACGGAACCGCAATGATATCTTTGCCATTTAATTTCTTGTCAATGACACCACTGCACACGGTATAACCATTTAATCCAATCAGAAGATTGAATAACGATGCCCGGTCACGGACACGGATATTCTTCTTCCGTTCCACTGCCGAGAAGATCTCCTCCGAAAAGTAGAACGAGTTGTGTTCGCCCTGCTCGTAGGACAGGCGCGGATAAGGCGCAAGATCTTCCAGCGTCAGGGCATCTTTTTGTGCCAGCGGGCTGGAGGGTCA
>USBM01000251.1 GCA_900552885.1 uncultured Clostridium sp.
CCTTCTTCTGTCTTTACACCAGGAGATTTACTTACATCAATCCCCGCTTCACTCATCAGCGTTTCCTTATTTGCTTCCGTGTTATTCGTATTTGTTTCTCCCTCCGTTACCGTATCCGCTTTGACCTGCCGATATGGAATCATTGGAAGTAACATACTAACAATTAGTAATATAACTACCGTTCTTTTTCCAATATGTCTTATCCATTTCATCGTACTCTCCTCCTTTATACATATATATGTATTATAGATATTCATTATTTATTTGAGAATGTACGTATCAATTAAAAAAAGTGCAACTTTCATTCACACAAAAGTGCACTTTTAACCATTTTACGGCATCTAAATTCTGTTGTTTCGTTCGCTTGACGAACGTCTACTGTAAAATATATTGTTTCAGATCTTTTCGATTATTGATTCCTAACTTATTATACACACTGGATAAATAATTCTTAACCGTCCGTTCCGACACATCCATATGATTCGGTAGTTGACAGATTATCTGCCACCTCTTTGTTCACTACTAACTTATGTACCCTTCGCCATCCCGAACTAAACTTATATACAATGTCAATAATTCTCTGAAATGCTGCTGGTTCAGTCTCTTTCAATGAAACTTCCACCATCCCTTGTAACAGACCATGATGTTCACCAAATGCTTCAATCAGATCATCTGGTTTCGCATAAGACCAGGCTAATGCAAACCGTTCCTTTGCTTCATCCACCCGCATCAGATTCATCAATGCCATCGTTGCCACATTCTCCATATAAATCGTCGCAATCGGATAAAACTGATCACTCATTGCAATTGTCATATCTGCAATCGTAAGTGCACGCTCATAATTGGCTTCAAGATATGCCTTATGCGCCAATAAATGACAGGCAAAAACACGCAATCCACCAGACAGATATTTAATATAATCTTCTAACGGTGGTGTCTCCCACAAAGGTAAATGCAGCAACACCGTTGCTGCTGTCGACATGAATATTCCGATTGCCTGACTCTCGATTGGAGAATCTGGTTGTAATCGCTCAAACATCTCTTTCCTGATAATATCAATTGCAAATTGCGTCTGGTAGATATGGCCTAATGTCAGATTCGTAAACGCATAGATCAGTGCTGCTGAAAGTCGCAATGCATCATCCGCATGATTCAAATAAGGTTCTACTGTCTCTGCTGCCTTTTCTGCCTGACCGCTAAAGTAATAATACTCTCCATATGCAATCGCTCTGTCATCGTAATCTGGAATACCTTGTATATATTCTAAACAATGTCCAATTGGAAATGCACTATGCAGTAAAGGCATCGGTATATGGACAGATGACACAGAGTTTCCTATCACATGCCCTTCAACAAAGTCATCAGAATTCCCTTGTTTGATTGGAATCTTCCAGTCACGCCCCTCTTTCACAGCTCCTGGGATTTTGCCTGCCGCTGCCCGCTTCTGAACTATTCTTATTGTAACTCCTAACCTTTCTGCCATCTGACCAGCCGACTCATATTCCATTTTGTTCACTTCCCCTGTTTACTCTGTAATTGAATAATACGTATCAAACAACTTTCTCGCAATTGCAGTTGCCTTCACTCCGTTCACATCAGATTCCTCAACCACGATACTGACTGCAACCTCTGGATGATCCACACTGGTAAAACCGATAAACCACGAAAAATCATGCTCTCCATTTGCATACTCTGCTGTTCCCGTCTTACCTGCTGCTTCATAAGATGCCCCTGCAAAATAATCGGCAGCCGTTCCCTGTGCTACAACCTTACGCATATATCCGGTAAGTGTATCTACTTCATCAGATGTCATTAAGGTATCATAGGAAGAAGGCGAGAACTTCTTTATCCGTTTACCCTTATAATTCTCAACACTGTCGATCAGATACGGTTTCATCATCAGTCCGCCATTTGCGATCGTTGACACGATCATCGCATTATGGAGTGGTGTGATCAGCGTATCACCCTGACCAAATGCCGTCTGCGGAATATATCCCTTATCAGACTTCCCATCCAACGTAAACCGGCTGGTTGCACTGGCATCCATATATGGCAAAGACTGATTAAACAGAAAACTTTCCAATGTATCTTTCCACTTATTCACATTAAGCTGTGTACCAATATCCGCAAATGCCTGATTACATGAATTGGCAAGTGCTTCCGACAGATCCTGCTGTCCATGTGTCTTATGGCCATAGCAATGTACACTGACACTATTAAAAATTGCCTCAGACTGCGAACAATTATACGTATATTTCTCATATTTTCTCGGGTATTGACGTATATACGTAAGTGCAGTCAACACCTTGAATGTCGATCCCGGCGGATACAGCCCCTGTGTAGCACGATTCAGCAGCACCGAACTGGTAGAACCTTCTGCATTCGCCTCCTGCCATACCGTATCAATATCATTGGGATCAAAATCCGGCTTTGATACCATGGCAAGAATCCTGCCGGTATCCGGTTCCATCATAACAACGGCGCCATCCGCATCTCCCAATGCATCATATGCCGTCTGTTGCAATTCATAATTCAATGTTGTCACAACCGTGTCACCCTCATTCTGCTCTTCCCGTAATGTATTCACCGCACGTTCTAACAGATTCGCATGACTATCCATCAGATAATAATTACCGACTAATTCTACACCGGCTTTGGTATAATCCGAATAACCAACCGCATGTGCAAACAGATTATCATATGGATAATACCTCTTACCGTTCTTATTCGTAGCAACCGTCTTGCCATCCTTCGTCACAATATCCCCACGGTTCACATCGGCTGCATAACTGTCTAATCGTGTGTTCGCCGCATTAGCGATCACCTCGTCCTTCTCCACGATCATAAAATGCAGAATATAAGCAATCAGACCAATCACCAAAAATGCTGTCAAATAGGTAATGCCTATGATCGGACCATTCATTTTATTATTGATCTTATCAATCTTCTCTTCCCTCTCCAAAAACGCACGCTGCTCCGGTGTCAGAAGTCTCTGATCGATCTCTTTCTTCTTACGCCTCTTGCGTGGCTTGTTCAATGTTTCTTCTTTCTTCTTCAATCTTCTTAGCCTCTTTATTTTCAATTGTACTGATTC
>USBM01000252.1 GCA_900552885.1 uncultured Clostridium sp.
GAGAAAAACACAAAATCATATTGCATTTCTTAAGGATTCAGATATAATAAGGAAGATAGTGTAATAAAGAGTGGGACAGACCTGCACCGATCGATTCAGATTGGATATTATTGAGAAAGAGGGATGCATAAGATGAAGAACATGATCAATTTCAGCAATTTCTCCAAAGAGGAATTGAACGAGATTCTGGATCTGGCATATGACATGAAGAAGTCGCCGGAGAAGTATGCGGAGAGTTTGAAAGGCAAGAAGCTATATACATTATTTGAGAAGACATCGACAAGAACATTTTTGTCATTTACTACAGGTATTACAGAGCTTGGTGGTACATATTACAATCAGCTTTGGAAAGATTCCAACTTTGTACTCGGTGAGACGGTTTCCGAGATCAAATATGTATGTCGGAATGTAGATATTATTATGGCACGTCTGATCAAGAATGAGACGGTAGAGTTATTTAACAAGAATGCAACGGTTCCGTTTATTAACGGTTGTGATTCTACATATCATCCATGTCAGATTTTGGCAGATGCCCTTACTTTGAAAGAGCATTTTGGTGGATTGAATGTGAAGTTAATGTACATAGGTGCAAAGAACAATGTGTTTAATTCGTTGGTGGAATTCTTTGCCAAGATGGGTGAGGGAACCATTTACGGACTTACCCCATTAGTAAATGATACCGCTGTGGATGCAGATTTTTATGAGAAGGCAAAAGCAACCGGTCATTATGTAGAATTAGATCCTGCAATGTCTATGGAGGAGGCAAAGAAGTATGCAGCCGATATGGATGTGTTATATACCGATACATGGGTAGATATGGAGTTCTTCAATAATCCGGCTTACAAGGAGCAGAAAGAAGAGACGTTGGCGAAGATGATGCCATATCAGATTAACAAAGAATTCCTTGCCGGCAGCAAAGCAAAGGTAATGCATGATATGCCAATGCATGTTGGATTCGAGATCAGTCAGGATGTGGTAGATGCCAATCTTGATTTCATTTTAGATCAGGCAGAGAACCGGCGGCATGCTGAGAAAGCCGTTATGGTGACATTAATTAATAGTTGATTATGATATCCTGTCATGGAGGATTGCATGGCAGGATTTTCTATGGGTGAAAATATGGAGTTAGACATTGCACTAAATGCCCTTGCCATTATATTATTTCTTGGGTTTGGAACGGCGAGCGTCATTGCGTTTTCGACAATTGATAAACAGAAAGAGATTACAATAGAAAGCCGTTATGGACGGCAGACGGGTCCGTTAGAGATTCTATATGTGAATCTGTCCCTTGTTCTAGTGGCGGGAATGTTACACGTTCATAATTACCGGTTTCTGCCGGCACTGCTTGCATTTATACTATTGATATTTTTAAACAGCCGGATGCGAAGCGGGATTGCGCCGATTGGTGTATTTATCGGCACAACATATTTAGAGTGGAATAAGATTGTGGCATATCGTATAATAAATGATGAGATCAGCACGATAGAACTTCGTGTTATGGCCAACCGTAAACAATATGTTCTGCGTATTGCGAAAGAGTTTCGGAAAGAAGCGGATACATATTTGAAAGAGCATGGGATTCCGTGCCAGATAGAACAAACATCACAGGAGGACAAAGATGAGACATTTAATTGATCCAATGGATTTGAGTGTGGAAGAGATTGATGAACTGTTAAACTTAGCAGATGATATCATTGCACACAAGGAAAAATATCAGGACGTTTGTAAGAGAAAGAAATTAGCAACCTTGTTTTTTGAACCAAGTACGCGTACCCGTCTAAGTTTTGAGGCGGCTATGTTAGAGTTAGGTGGTAATGTATTAAGTGTCGCTTCGGCAGCATCTTCTTCTGCCAGCAAAGGTGAGAGCGTGGCGGATACGGTGCGGGTGGCATCCTGTTATGCAGATATTATTGCGATGCGTCATCCAAAAGAAGGTGCACCTTATTTGGCAGCTATGAAGTCAGGGGTTCCGATCATCAATGCGGGAGATGGCGGACACAATCATCCGACACAGACATTGGCGGACTTACTTACAATTCGCCGGGAAAAGGGAAGATTAAATGATATCACGATTGGTTTTTGCGGAGATCTTAAATTTGGACGTACCGTACATTCCCTGATCAAAGCATTGTCACGGTATGCAAACATTCACTATATCATGATCTCACCGGAGGAATTAGAGCTTCCGGAATACATCAAAGAAGAGGTATTTGAACAGAAGAATATCCCGTATGAGCAGGTGCGTACGATCGACGAGGTGATAGACCGTCTGGATGTGTTATATATGACCAGAGTACAGCAGGAGCGTTTCTTCAATGAGGCAGATTATATCCGTCTGAAAGATACCTACATCTTAGACATGCCTAAATTGAAAAATGCAAAAGAAGATCTGAGTATTCTGCATCCGCTTCCTCGTGTCAATGAGATTGCTGTGGAGATTGATGATGATCCAAGAGCCTGCTATTTCAAACAGGTATTAAATGGAAAATATGTCCGTATGGCACTGATCATGACACTGCTTGGATTAGCGGATTCTGTTAAGGAATAGACAGATTCATGGATGAAAGGATAACCTCCGTGTAAGACATCAGATACAGGAATTATGCGGATAGAAAGCAATGTACGGAAAGAGAGGATACAAGTTATGAATATAGATAGTATTCAAAATGGAATCGTGTTAGATCATATTACAGCCGGCAAAGCAATGCTGGTGTACAAATACCTGCATTTAGACCGCTTAGATTGTTCGGTTGCAATTATTAAGAATGCAACAAGCCGCAAGATGGGAAGAAAAGATATTCTAAAGATCGATCATCCGGATTATGATATCAACTTAGATATTCTCGGATATATTGATCCGGATATCTCGGTCAGTATCATCAAAGATGGGGTGACGGTTGAGAAGAAAAAGGTTGGATTACCGGATCGTATTGTGAATGTCGTAAAATGTAAGAATCCACGGTGTATCACAACAACAGAACAGGGGATTCAGCAGATTTTCAAATTAACGGACCCGAAAAAACGGATATACCGTTGCGTATATTGCGAAGCAGAGAATCAGGGTGAAGAGCTGTAATTTGCTT
>USBM01000253.1 GCA_900552885.1 uncultured Clostridium sp.
CGTCCGCCTTTAAATAAAATCCTTGTCGGTTCCTCTGCGCGACCAATATATCCCAGAGAACCGTCAAGCACCATCACACCTTCTGTCTTTGTCTCCTCGATTGGGACATAGACCTCAATACTGGAAGAAGAATATCCCTTTCCATCCTTTAGAACTCCGTTAAAAAATCCCGGATCTCTGCCCACTTTGTAGAACATCATATCCGTTCCTGCCGGTGTCGTCACATGCACTTTGCCGGATGAACGGAGATACTTCATAAACAGCTTTGCCATCATGCGGCTCTTTTTCGTGTCCATCAAAAGGAAATCGAACTCCAGAAGACTTCTTCCATCGTTCGTCGAAAGCGGAAGCGACAGAAACTTTTTGTGCTTCTGAATCGCACGCTTCGCTGCTTTTGTTGTCACAAGCGAATACTCGGTCGCTGCAATGATCGCAGTGTAGGGATCAAAGACCGCCTCGTTATCGTCGAAAAAGATGCCCACATGGCGTCCTTTATTTTCAACAATCAGTGTGTTGACGGACCGCGCTTTTTTCCGCGCCTGCATTTCCAGCGCTTTCGCCTCCGCCTGATGCTCCTTTGATGTCACAATCAGTACTTTATCCCACGCTTTTACTCTTACCCATTCGTGGATGATGATCCGGGCCCCCCGTTCCATGTTCGGTGTCATTTGTTTCTCTTCCTTCTCCTGTCATATCTAGTCGACCATTTTACGGACGTTAAGGCCACCGCCCTTCCCTTTCGGAAAATACGATGACCTTAGTTAGTCTGTCCTGACGATTTACTTTAATACTATCATATAACAGATCTGGAATACAAGCATAATTAATCCAACCAGCACCTGATTTTTGATTACGCCCCAGCGGTCCTTCATATTCAGGATTGCAACCGGTACGATATTGAAGTTTGCTGCCATCGGAGTCATTAAGGTTCCGCAGTAACCGCAGGTCAGTGCGGTCATACCGATGACTACCGGATTTGCACCGTATGCCAGTACGAACGGAGCACCGATACCAACCGTCATAACGGTGATGGCTGCAAATGCATTACCCATGATCATGGTGAACAATACCATACCAACGGCATAAACGATGATACCAATATTAACATTTCCTTTCGGAACAACTTTCTCTACGATCTGTGCAATAACCTCACCAACACCGGCTGCAGTAAAGACACCGCCCAGGCAGCCAAGCAGCTGCGGCAGCATACTGAGCGCGATTTCAATGAAAAGAATGTCTTTAAGTTTAAAGGAACATATGACATTGTTCATGAAGTTCTCATTGTTGACTACAAGGAGGGAAAACTAAATGGATAGTTTGGTAGTGTGGTCAGGTGTTATGGTTGCGTGTATTGTAGTAGAAATACTCACAGTATCGTTAGTGAGTGTCTGGTTTGTGATTGGTGCTTTTGCGGCATTAATTGCCTGCTTATTAAATGTATCGGTTCCAATACAGGTTGCTATATTTCTCGTGGTATCAGTTATATGCGCAATAGTGGCACGTCCTATGGCTGTAAAAAGTCTGAAGGGCAATATAATACATACGAATAATGATGCACTCATAGGGTCTCATGCTCTCGTTATTAAGAGAATCGATGCAGATCATATGGGTGAAGTAAGAATTAAAAATCAGATTTGGTCAGCATCCTCACTTCATAATTTAACTTTAGAAGAAGGAGAATATGGGGAAGTTGTCGCGATTGAAGGTGCACATCTAGTTGTTAAAAAGGAGGAGAACTAAGATGTTAGGATTTATTTTAATGATTTTATTAATCGCAATTGTTGTTATTCTTATTTTCAGTACAGTAAAGATTGTTCCACAGTCATATGCTTATGTAGTAGAAAGAATAGGTGCATATGATCGTACATTAAATGTAGGTTTACATATTCTTATTCCTTTAATTGATCGTGTATCTAATCGTGTATCATTAAAGGAACAGGTTATGGACTTCGCTCCACAGCCAGTTATTACTAAAGATAATGTTACAATGCAGATTGATACAGTCGTCTATTTCTCTATCACAGATCCTAAGTTATTTACTTATGGTGTAGTAAGACCAATTAATGCGATTGAAACATTAACTGCAACTACATTAAGAAATATCATTGGGGAACTTGAATTAGATGATACATTAACATCAAGAGATATCATTAACTCTAAGATGAGATCTATTCTTGATGATGCCACTGATCCATGGGGTATCAAGGTAACAAGAGTAGAAGTTAAAAACATTCTTCCACCAAAAGATATTCAGGAAGCAATGGAAAAACAGATGCGTGCAGAACGTGAAAGACGTGAATCTATCTTAGTTGCTGAAGGTAAAAAACAGGCTGCAATCTTAAATGCAGAAGGGGATAAGGAATCTCTCGTATTACGTGCAACAGCTGAAAAAGAAGCACAGATTGCGAAAGCTGAAGGTCAGGCTGAAGCATTAAGACTTGTTTATGAAGCACAAGCTAAAGCTATTCAGTACATTAATGAAGCAAATCCTGAATCTGCTTATATCCAGTTAGAAGGATTAAAAGCATTAAAGAACTTAGCTGATGGGCAGGCTACAAAGATTATTGTACCTAATGACTTAGCAGGGTTAGCTGGTACACTTACAACTTTATCAGAATCACTTAAGGATCCTAAAAAGCCTGAGTAACAACAGTCAGAAGACAGATACTGTCTTCTGATTTTTTTTGTATCTAAAAAGCCGTGCGTGTTGCACGGCTTGTATAATCATTTGAAGATATCCTTTATCTTACTACCAACAGGTTTATAATTAAGCAATTTCTTGATTTCTTCCTTGTCTAAGTATTCTTCAATATAACCACAATTCTCACAAATATAGAAAGTCTTCTTTGCAGTATTTCCTTCTTTAAATATAGCGAAAACTTCTGAAGGACTATCAAGATGATTGGTTATTTGAGAAATATTTCCACCACCATTTTTATGGAGCTGATCTTTAATAATAATAATTTTATCATGATTACATTTTGGGCAGATTCCAGTCTTTTTCATAGTGAGGCGCCACGAGCTCGCGCATTACGAAAGCTATGATTACATAGTCGTCCGCGCGTACTTTGCCGACTGCGAG
>USBM01000254.1 GCA_900552885.1 uncultured Clostridium sp.
GTTCTTTTGTCTTTCCGGTTACGCCATTATCTCCATTCGTTTCCTCATCGGAGAGATAATAACAATTAGTTATTGTTCCATAATTATGACCTGCTATCTCTCCCTTATCGTTCTCCGCAGTAATTTCTGGAATGCTATAACAATTTGTTATTGTTCTGGAATTACTGCCGGCTATCCCTCCTGCTTCATACTTGGCAGTAATTTTTGTAACGGCATTACAATTCATTATAATTCCATCATTACGAGAAACGATTCCTCCTACCGTGCTATTCGCAACTAACACCCCATTGCAATAACAATCTGTTATAGTTCCGCAATTACGAGCTGCTACTCCTCCAACTAGAGAATTTACGTTAAAATAAGAATCCTCAATTCCTAAATTCTTGATACAACCACTATCATCAAGCACGCTGCATAATCCAACCAAACTCTTATTTGTGTCCTTGATATATAATCCGTTGACTGTATGTCCCTGTCCATCAAAGACACCTCCATACTTATAATCACCTATTGGCGTCCAACTTCTAAAACCGCTTGTATCCTTTGCAAGTACACCGTCTACAACAACACCAGAGTTCACAATAATATCTTTCTTAAGGATGGCATTTGCATTTGCATTCTTCTCTGTATCAGAAAGTTTTCCATTAACAAGAGCCGCAAACCAATATAGCTGACCAGCATTTGATATCTCATAGACATTATCCTTCTTGCCATCCCCATTGATATCATATTGATCATTTGTAAGTGCAGCCTGCTGATAACCATCACAGCTTATACAAAAGCCATCTGTATTATAATTATGTGCTTCTCTCTCTTCTTCACCATAATCTATCGGACATCCTTTACAAGCCAGTCCCTTTACATGATAATCATTGCCTTTATTTATATAACGCATACCTCCTTCCGAGTTATGAGTATGTTCTTCACCATTTACCTGAAGGATCGCACCATCTGCTAATTCAAGTCTTTCCATATTGCATATTTTTGCACCATCTATAAAATTCAGTATATTACCATCTGCAATGTTAAGCACCTTTCTTAAACGGAATGTTCCATGAACTGTGGTCTTCTTTGTTCCTTCTGTTTGTTCTGTAACCAATGCCTCCCCATACTCTATTGCATTAGCAGTGATTGCATCCACACCATTATCTATAATCTCAACATCCCCGTTCGTTATACTCAGTTTACCGGAACACTGAATTCCCGAAGTCTTAATAATTGACCCATGTGGCATTGCTATATTCGCACTACCTGTTGAGTCACTTGATGCTTTAATCACACCATTCATGGCAAGACTACCATAACCATTCGTCACAGAAAAAGTCAGTGTACATTCCTCTTCGCCAGCATTAAAGATAATATCACCATCCATTCTGTTATCATCATGCAAAACAATCCTAAAATTACCGCCAGAACTCTTGATTTCGTGTATATTAGAATCTTTAAGTACAAGGTGTTTGTTATATGTATCAAAACTCCAACCATTCCCAGATGTAATAACATATCCTCCATCTTTGATAACCTGTACTTCATTACCATCCGCCTCTGTGATAATTAACTCTTTCGGGATATCAGATGCCGCCTTTGCAGTAATACTTCCCCATCTGCTTATGCTTATTACAAATAACATTATAAGTAATACAAACAAATAACGACTTATTCTCTTGCCTTGTAATTCTCTTTTTAACCCTTTCATCTTTTCCTCCTTTTTCTGCATAGATGCTTTGTTAAATTATATAATTCCAATCTCTCTCGCCCGTTCTACCGCCCCCTGCCGGTTGGATACCTGCAGCTTACGGTAGATATTATTACTGTGAAACTTGATCGTCCCTGTCTTCTTCTCTAATCTCCCTGCAATCTCATCATTACCCATGCCTTGTGCCATCAGCCGTAATACATCCTGTTCTGTCTTAGTCAGTGGTTCATAATATTCCACCAGTGACTTCAGATAATCCGGAAAGTATCTTCCTACAGAGTTTGCAAGTTCCTTGACCTGCTCTGTAAAATCGTCTCTTCCATATTCCTCCTGATAGATTGTGAGCATCTGCACCATGCATGTTCCTTCATCCGCCAACAGCCGGATATAGCCATATCTCTTTGCCAATGCGATAGACTTGGAAAGTGCCTCACACATCAACTGCTGTTCTTCTGCCTTGTAATGGATGATTGCCGACAGCATGTAACATTCACACAAATCCATATAGCGTCTGCCCTGAGTAAGAAGCGTAATGAGTTGTTCTACCAATACATAAGCCGCCATATACTTACCTGTCTGTATGTAACAACGTATCTTGACAAGCCATGCATACATATCCATCATATACAGACCGTCATTTTCATCCGGTGCTTTCTTCTCTAACCAGTCTATAACATCCTCTCTGCGACCGTCATAACATGCCGCAAGACATTCCAAAGCATTCAGACTTGAGGTCAGTTCATCCCATCCGGTTGTCTCAATCCTCTGCCGGATCTTCTGCACCAGCGGATGTGCTGCTCTTGCCTGTCCGTTCATCATAAGAATCTTCATCTGCAGTGCTAATGCCACAAAAAGACAGCGCATATCTTTCTCCTGTTCGATCAGTGGTATCGTTCCTGTAACAAGGATCAGCGCATGGAAACAGTCATTGTTCTGATAATACCACTCTGCAGATGCAATCTCGTATACCTTTTCACCGACACTTCCATACAGTCTGACTGCAGTCTCAGTAATCAGTTGCTTATTCTGTTCTAAGTATCTGCCATATCTGGTAAAATCACGGAATCCATTCAATATGCTTGGCCTGCAGGCAGAAAGAGTAAGATCCCTGACGGGTGCCAGCTCATCCCTTCCTACGATAAAAAATACAATCCGAAAGAACATGGCATCCCGCGTATAAGGCATAACCAGCTCTGTTTTGATCCGTAGAACATCAAGAAGCCGGAAGTTATCAAACTTAAGATCCTTCGGTGTGTCTCCCAACCAGCTGACATATTCCTTTGCCTCATCCAGCCTGCCGTCCATCGCACAGATCAATGCCATATGTGTCACAAGTACCGGAATCTTCCGCAAAGTATCTTCATCCAGCATATAAAAATA
>USBM01000255.1 GCA_900552885.1 uncultured Clostridium sp.
GTAACTCTTCTAAGAAAATGATGTCGGAACGCTTAGCGGCATCTCCTTCGGCTAAGACAGCAGCCTTTGCTACAACATTTGCTCCTGCAGAAGTAACGAGTGCTTCTAACGCATTCAGGGATTCACCGGTTGAGATCACATCATCTAAAATACAGATATTTTTTCCTTTGATCTTAGCGGCGTCGATACCGTCAAGATATAATTTCTGTGTACCGGAGGTTGTGATAGAATTCACTTCGTGTGATACGACATCCTGCATATAATTCTTTACACTTTTCCGTGCAACAATGAATTCCTTCAATCCAAGCTGCTTAGATACCTCATAGGCTAAGGCAATTCCTTTTGCTTCGGCAGTGACAATGGCATCTACCGGACCGATCTTTTCCGCTAAAGGACCTGCACAGGCAGAGATCAGTTCGGTGTCACCAATGATGACAAAACTACCAAATGAAAGGGAATCATTAATCTTAATAAGCGGTAATTGGCGCTTTACGCCGCAAACTTCAATATCATAATATTTCATAATACAATCCTTCCTATTATAGTCCAAGTAATCGTGCAACAATACCGGCGATCATTCCAAAGAATGGATTAGTGATTGCGGTAACAACCATAGTAACGCCGCCAACAGCCGGGGCACTGGCAAGTGCAGCCGGTGCATCTAATGCAACGGTCTTGAATACACCTAATACGAATAAGAATCCGGCAATAGATGAAGTTGGTACATATTTTGAAATCTTAGGCAGAATACCGGTTAATAAAATGATACCCATAAGGACCATCATGGCAACACCGGCCCACACGGCGTGTGGAGCATTTGCAGTAGCTGAAATAATTGATTCTACCGGGGCACCACCAAAGAAAGAGGATCCCATATCTGCCAAAGAAGAGATTACGGTCAGCTGGTCAACATTATAATGGGCATCCGGAGCCATGCTGGCTGTGATGGAACCAAATGAAATGTTAGATCCGATATTCAGACATACCATACCCAAAGCACCCATAAGGATCTTGGCATTGAATGTGAATTTCTGTCGAATGAATTTGTCATCGACAACGACAATATTTTCTTTGTCTTTCTCTACGAATGCACTTACGATACAAGAAGCAACAACGGAGATCACGATGGTATATACCAATGTGTTTGCGCTGTTCCTTGTTACATAATAGGTAACTAATGCGGCAACTAAAGATACGCCACCGGAAATCTTTTCTTTCTTCACCATATCGATGGCAACTTTTGATAACATAATACCGACACCGGCCATCATGCCGTTGGCAATATCAGAACCGATAAAGTCGACAATCTTGGTTAACAGACCAAAGATTCCGATGAGTGCCATTAATACACCACCAAGGAATATCATGGTACAACGCTCTGAGCGATCTTTTCCGGCAGTTCCGGCATAAGTGATGGTCTCTGCCTGGAATGAAATCGGAGCTACATTTTGTGTAAATGCATTACCGACGGCACCAACAAAGAATGCCATCGCGGTTGGAATGGATGCAAAGCCAAAGGTCAGTGCCAATAAGCCTTGTGGCAGACCGTTCAGTATAACACCGATAACGGCTGCGGGCGCGTGGAAGTGGAGCGCAGATTCACTCTGGCGAAGCGTAAATGTGGCATGGGGCTGGTCACTGCAAAGCTGCGGGAGACTGCGGCCCATGTGATCGCCATGTCCGTTCTGGTGCTGAATCTCCGCAAGATTCAGCGCGCCATTTTGCGTTTGCTTACATCTCCCTTTATCCAAACTGCATTAATAGATTGCCAGCTCATTAGAAACTCCTCTTCAGCTAAAAAACATCTCCAAACTGGCTCGAGAAAGTATTGCAACCCTGTAATTACCGTTTTGAAAGGAATCTCCGGATCGCCTAATGTTTTTAGAAAATATCTCCATTTGATTTGCATATCCTCATCCTCGGCCAATGCAATGATGCGCTCAAAACTGTCCTTTTCATAAGCAGTACCACGATTCTGGAGGGTCTCCTGAATTGCGGTCTGTAGTTTCAGTCCATCAAAGTCGAAGGTACGGGACAGGTAGTAAATATCATAGAAATCCTTCATACGACCAGTAAGTTCAAAGCGTTGCAGGATAGCGTCAAACTTCTCGGCAATAGTGCTCTCCAGAGAATAGGTAAGAATCTCCGGCTTTTCATATCCCTCCAGCTGCGTTTGGATATTGCGTCGCTCCGGTCGAGGAACGATAACATCACCAACGCCGATGTCCACATTGAAGGGAACTCGCACATTCTTTATGTAGCCAGTGATCTGAGTGCTTACGCCATGATATTTGCGCTGCACCGCAATAGGTTCAGTCTTAGAAGCTTTGAAAGTCACAAAGTCGTTTCCCGTAGGAACAGCCAAAACTTCTGCAATGATTTCATCCATATGGGCAAGATCATTGTTCAGGCCTCGCATAAGAAAGTCTACATCCACAGTTGCACGGCTTTCAAAGTTGGTAAGGGTGTAAATGAAGAGGCCGCCCTTTAAAACAAAATTTTCGGCATATTGAGATGCTGCCAGCTTGCGGAGAAACTCCTCTTGGAAGAAAATTTGCAGACATTGTTGATAGCTAATCCCGGAAGCCTTAGCTTTATTTTTCAGTTTTCCAAGAACGGAAGCAGCAATATCAGCCATAGTTTATCTCCTTACTCTTCTTCCGGGATGGGGATATAGACCATCTTCAGAGGGATCATCTTACGGTACTTATCTCCCAGCTGATTGTAGTATTTCAAAATCAGATCAACCAACTCTGTCCCGTTGATTCCACGAATGATAGGGGTGTTCTCTAAGTACTTTTGCGCATTCTTCGTGTAGTCGGAAAGTGTAACAAAAAGGCCATAATCTCCTTCACGCATAGCACCCTTGAGAGACTGAATGGTAGATTCTTTTATATCGCCGTCCTGACTTTTTACCTGCACAAGAATGCGGGGAGGAAGTTCGTCTTTGTATGCAGTAATATCAATGCCGCTGTCACCGCCTTGGGGAGAAACCGTACAACGGTAACCCATCGCACGAAGCAAATCAGCAACAAATTCTTCGAGCGCATAGCCTTTCAGCTTTTT
>USBM01000256.1 GCA_900552885.1 uncultured Clostridium sp.
ATCCATTGGGTTATGGACTTTCTTACACGACGTTCTCTTGGAGCGCACCACAGATCACATGGAAAGATTATTACCTAAGAAGAAAATTATAGAGATTATAATATACTATGATGAAAAATAATAATTGACACCATATACGACACCACATATAATAGGAAGAGTGATCGTGGAAAGTGAGGCGAATAGTCATGAAAACGCTGAATGATTATATGGCGATGAATTATCGTATGGAGATTGTAGAAGACAAGGAAGAAGGGGGATATGTGGTTTCCTTTCCAGAGCTTCCGGGATGTATTACTTGTGGAGAGACGATAGAAGCAGCGGTGGCAAACGCCAAGGACGCCAAGAAAGAGTGGTTAGCGGCAGCTATCGAAGATGGAATAGAGATACACGATCCGGAGGACTTAGAAGAATATTCCGGACAGTTTAAGATTAGGATGCCGCGTAGTCTGCATCGGATGCTTGCCGAACAATCAAAGAGAGAGGGAATCAGTATGAATCAATATTGTGTGTACCTTCTTTCAAGAAATGACGCAATAGCAAGACGTAGGCGTGCTTAGAGAACCAATAATATAATTTAGGAGGAACATTGAATGCCATTTATTAATTCAAAGATTAGTGTAACCATTACCAATGAACAGGAGCAGGAGATAAAGACAAGATTAGGACAGGCCATTCAGACAATTCCGGGTAAGTCAGAAAGCTGGCTTATGGTTGGATTTGAACCGGAATACAGATTGTATTTCCGTGGAGAGAATACCCAGCCGATGGCGATGGTGGAAGTGAGTGTATATGGAAGTGAGAATCCATCTGCATTTTCCAAGCTGACGGGAGAGATCTGCAAGATCTTTGACGAGGTGTTGGGAATTGCACCGGATCATGTATATGTGAAGTATCAGGCAGTTGCGAACTGGGGCTGGAATGGAGACAACTTTTAGATCTTTCGTGGCAATGAATAGAGAAGATTAACAGGAGGACAGAATAATGAGTGATACAATGCCGATCATTACGATCAGTCGTGAATTCGGTGCCGGTGGAAGGACGGTAGCGAAGGGATTATCCAAGGAATTAGGCATTCCCTGGTATGACCGGGATTTTGTTAGATTGACAGCAAAAATGAGTGGATATTCGGAAGAAGAGATAGAAGATGAGGGAGAAACTATTAGTGATTCTGCCAGATTTTTGGACAGCATTTTGAATAATATGGTCTCTTATACAAGTTCGCACGATGCAATCTATCAGGCACAGAAAGATGCGATTGCAGAGCTTGCGAAGAACCCTTGTATTATTGTGGGTCGCTGTTCGAATGTGATCTTGCGTGGGGCGGGGGTTCCGTCTTTTGACATTTTCCTGCATGCAGATTACGCAATCCGGGTAGAACGTGCAAGGGAACTGGTATCCGATAAGATAACCAATATTGAGAAGTATGTAGAAAAGATTGACGAGCAGAGAGAGAAGCATTACAAAGTATATACGGGTGGACGTTTGAACAAAGCACAGGATTATACGATCTGTTTAGATACAGGTGTGATTGATTATGAGACTTGTATTAATGTATTAACCCGTTTGATCAGAGGATAGGGAGGTTTGTTTTGGATAAGAACAAGAAGCTAGTTGCAGCGTTGCTGATATGTGTTTTTATGGTGACGGCATTAACCGGCTGTGGCAAAGAGAGAATGATGTTTGGTACCGGCGGTACGGCCGGCACTTATTATGCATATGGTGGAATTATCGCTCAGTATATGACAAATTATGCAGGGGTCAAGGTAACGGCAGTATCGACAGGAGGATCAACCGTGAATATTCAGTCGATGCAGGACGGAGATTATCAGATGGGATTTGCCCAGACGGATGTTATGACTTATGCATGGGATGGCACGAAGTCGTTTGAGAGCTATGGCGAGAATCATGATTTTCGTGTGCTTGGTGGTTTGTATGCAGAGACGGTACAGTTGATCACAATGGATGAAGAGATCAAGTCGGTAGATGATCTGAAGGGAAAGAGTGTATCCATTGGTGCAGCGGGATCCGGTGTGTATTACAATGCGGTGGATGTACTTACGGCAGCGGGAATCACATTAGAGGATATCAAACCGCAGTATCAGAGCTTTGAGGACAGTAAGGAAGCATTAAAGGATGGTAAGATCCAGGCTGCATTTATTGTGGCAGGAGCACCAACAACAGCGATTACAGAGCTTGCAACAACAAATGGTGTGTATCTGGTGAATATTGATGGCGATCTGCGGGATGCGATCATCAAAGAACATTCCTATTACTCCGCATTGCAGATTCCGGCAGACACTTATCCGGGTCAGACAGAACCGGTTGAGACGTTGACGGTAAAGGCTACGGTGATCGTAGATGCAGATTTGGACGAGAATACCGTCTACAATATGACGGCAGCTATATTTGATCATGCAGACGAGATTGCAGCAGAGAATGCCAAGGGGAATGAATTGACATTGGACAATGCAACCTCCGGTATGACAGTACCATTCCACAAAGGTGCGGCAAGATATTATAAGGAGCACGGAATGAATGTGGATACACAGGAGTAACAGGCAGTATACAGAAGAGGAATCATATAAGAGGATTCTTGCAGATAGAAGATAAGAGATGAGGAAGAGAAGATACAGAAAAGAGGATCTGTATCAGAGTAGATAAGAAAGTATAGAGTGAGATTATGAGTAAAGAGATGATGAATACGGTATCGGATATGAGTACAGATGTGGATGCCGTTATGAAGAAATATGACCGGGAATCCAATCAGAGAACCTGGACGGGCAAACCGGGACTGGTCGTGAAGACGATCATTGTTGCATTTTCCTTGTGGTGCATATATGTAACCTTGTTTGCAACATTTTTAGAAGAGATCCGGCTGACTTCTTTTATGGCATTGATCATATTGATGGGGTTTTTGATATATCCAGCCAGGAAGGGTGATAACCGGGAGAATTACATGCCATGGTATGACATTGTTATGATGACCTTTGGAACGGGAGCATTTTTATATTATA
>USBM01000257.1 GCA_900552885.1 uncultured Clostridium sp.
AGTACCGCTGCGAGTGATGAGTAGCGAGAGCGTGCCTGCGTTGATATGTTATATCCCAAACAACCGATTTGTAACCTGAATGTTTCGTGCGTCCGTTACTTACGCTGTGCAAGGGTATGTGTTTCAAGCCCTACTTGAAAAAATAGTATCAAGTTCAAGCCCTGCTTGTTGGTGTTCTTCTTCGATATCCCGTATAATCAAATATGTCTTAGGACAAAGGATATCTGAGAGGAGAGTGGATAAAGATGCAACAGGGATTAATAAGATTTTGCGTGTGGGCAATCGTTATTGCCTTTCATTTTGTGGTGAATGCAGTGCAGGCAATTGTAAAAGGGCTATGGTATGTAGCGGGTGTGATCCAACAACGGGCGTTGATGATATGGATTGGATTATACTTATTGGCAGAGCTGGTGGGCGGTTATCCGGCAAGGTTTTTTGATTTCAAAATACTGGGTGTGTCGGTTGGAATATACGGTTGTATCATTGCCGTGATCATTGGTATAATTCAATTAGTAATGGCAATTGTTGGGTGGTTTAAACAAGGACAGTCCGAAAGTGATTCCGGACAATAAGTAGGAAAACAGTGAGAGTGTCAGATAGGATTCATAAAGTTTTATGATTGGTTGAGGATGGAGTAATACATATGGCGGATAAAATGCAGCAAGGATTTGGAAAACGATTAAGGCAGGCCCGGGAAGAGAAGGGATATACATTAGAACATTTAGGTGAGCGGTTGGAGATAACATATCAGTCTGTAAGTAATTGGGAAAATGAGATTAATGTTCCAAGCCTAAATAACTTGATCAAAATATGTGAGGTGTTAGAGGTGTCCAGCGACTGGTTGTTGCTTGGGAAAAGACAACCGTCTTATATTGGAACAACCTTGGAAGATATGTCTGACCGAATGTTTAATGAAGAACATATGTATACTTATGTGAAACAGTTTGCAACATTTCATAACCTGTATCAGACGTTAAAGGTGCTTCCGTATGCCAGAGAGAAGCATGCGGGACAGGTGCGAAAGGGAAAGGACAAAGTGCCATATATTTACCATCCGCTGATGCTTGCCTGCCATGGGCTTGCGCTTGGATTAGTGGACGACAATCTCATTTCAGCAGCACTATTGCATGATGTCTGTGAGGATTGTGGCGTGTTGGTGGAAGATCTGCCGGTAAATGATGAGACGAAAGAGGCAGTGCGGTGCCTTACGCAGGATTGGGATCTCGAACATGAAACGACATGGGATAAGAAGAGATATTATGAGAAAATTGCGGCAAATCCGATTGCACTCATGGTAAAATTACTTGACCGCTGCAATAATATTTCCAGTATGGCAATGGGATTTGATCAGCAGAAAATAGCGGATTATATCAAAGGAACAATGAGGTGGATCTATCCGTTAATGGATCAGGGCAGATATGATTATCCGCAATATCGGGATGCTATTTTTCTGATCCGTTATCATATATACAGCGTGGTCGAGGCGATGAAACGTCAATTAAGTGGTGAGCACTAATAGAAAAGAAATTCTTCTTTTTTCACGTTAATTTAATATAAATGTGGGATTCTATCAAAGACAGATTTGCAACATAGTATTAGAAGTGATATACTAGCCAATGTTAAGCGAAGAAGATAGTTAATTGATAGAATCATACAAAAGTGAAAATGGAGGATATACAGAAGATGCAGTACGAGGAGAGAGAGACGGGATATAGCAGATTACAAAGATGGAAACATTATTTATTTGCGACAGTAATATGTTTGATGACAATGTTCGTTCCGCTTCCAAGCGAGGCGGCAACGGTTGATTTTAATGCAAAGATGACGGAATTGCAGACAAAGTTTCCGAATGGAACCTATTGGAATCATGCAGATGGAGGTGCGGAAGATTCGAATCGGGTTACAGGTGTAGCCTGCACTCTTCATAAGGCAGCAGGGGTAAGTCATGTATATGGTACGAATGGATGTACCTGTAACCATTTTACAGGGCATAATATCAATGGAATCGGTGACTTTTCTGCAACGCAATGCATGGGATTTGCATATAAGTTGGGATATGATGTGTTTGGAGCAACAACATGGACCCGACATGCGAATGCAGGTACTGCATATTTAGAGATTGCAGTAGGTGATGTTGTAAGGATCAGTGGTTCACATACAGTATTCGTCACAGGTAAAAACGGAAATGTAATCTCTGTCGCAGAAGCTAATTATAATCCCGGCTGTCAGATTTCCTGGGGTAGAACGATTGATCTGACAACGGTTACCATTACGAATTATGACCGGGCAGATAATTATGCTGTTGTGTTAGGAGATGCACCGGCACCGCCAACTACGGAAGCAACCACCGAAGCGACTACGGAGGCAACAACCACGGAAGTGACTACACAGGCAACGACGCAGGTAACAGGCAGCACATTCCAGAAAGCGAAGGACGGTGCACACAATTGTTACTATGAGAATGGAAAGTTAGTAAAGAAACAATGGTTTTCTGTAGATGGCAAAGATTACTATGCAAATGAAGATGGCTTGATCTTAGTCAGCCAGTGGCTATACAAGGGAAATAATTTAGTCTATGTGAAAGCGGATGGATCAGTAGCACGCAAAGAATTGGTGAATATCAATGGCAACACCTATTTCTTTAAAGCCAATGGCAAGCGTTCCGCAGGCTGGAAAAAGTACGATGGAAAATACTACTATTGTACAAAGAAGGGAATTGTACTGAAGAAACAGTGGATCATCAAGGGAAGAAAACGCTATTACGTACAAAAAGATGGCAACCGGGCACAGAATAAATATATAAAAATTAAAGGAAGAAGATACTATTTTAACAGAAGTGGTAAGATGGTTGCAGGAAGATAACAATGATACAAGCGGACAACAATATATATGAATAAAGTTTCCCCATCTCTGAATTGGTTTCGGAGATGGGGATTTTGTAAATGCAGAAAATTTCTTATTTTTCATATTGCCGGATTATGTGAGTTTTCGAATCCGTAAGTTCTTTGGCCTCCGTG
>USBM01000258.1 GCA_900552885.1 uncultured Clostridium sp.
TTGATATGTTATATCCCAACCAACCGATCTCACAGCCTGAATGTTTCGCACCCCACTCGACTTACGCTGTAGAAGAGTGTGAAGAAGAGAGGAGTGAGCAAAATGAGAATTGATCTGAATTGTGATTTAGGAGAAAGTTTTGGTAATTATACGTTAGGTATGGATGCAGAGGTGATCCCGTATGTGTCTTCTGTGAATGTGGCATGCGGGTATCATGCGGGTGATCCCTGCGTGATGGAAAAGACAATCCGGTTAGCAGCAGAGGCAGGGGTAGGAATTGGTGCGCATCCGGGACTTCCGGATCTGATGGGATTTGGAAGAAGAATGATGAAGATATCGCCTGCGGAGGCACGTGCATACATGCTATATCAGCTTGGGGCTTTGGGGGCATTTTGTAAAGCGAAGGGCGTGAAAATGGCACATGTAAAGCCGCATGGAGCATTATATAATATGGCGGCAAAGGATGCAGCACTTGCGGAAGCGGTTGTTGGTGCAATTCGGGATTATGATGATTCATTGATTCTGTTAGCTTTAGCAAATAGTGGAATGACAAAAGCAGCAGAAAGGATGGGGCTTGCCTATGCAAATGAAGTGTTTGCAGATCGAGCCTATGAACCGGATGGAACTTTGGTTGCAAGAACGAAACCGGGAGCGATGATCGAGGATGAAGATCAGGCAATTGCACGCGTGATTCGTATGGTCAAAGAGGGAAAGGTGACTGCGATTGATGGAAGTGAGGTTACAATTCAGGCTGATTCTGTCTGTGTACATGGAGATGGTGCGAAAGCGTTATTATTTGTTAAGAGGATTCGTGAGGCGTTATTGCAGGAGAATATTGATGTGAAGGGGTTGGGAAAGGCTTGACGATCCGATTGTGTGCAAGACGATATAAATGGAATCTGTCGGGTATAGAATAAGAAGCTGCCACATTTATTGATATATAAGTGTGACAGCTTAATATTTGTTAAAATATTTGAAACCATTTCCCTTTGCAATGCATCTAATGTATGATTAAGAAAGAAAAAGGAGGGATTGTATGAGGCGCTTGGTGAGGAAAGCGATGGAGGGCAATAAAGATGCATTTGCACAACTAATGGAAATGAACACCCAGAGCATGTACAAGGTAGCAAGAACATATTTTGCAAATGATGCAGACGTGGCAGATGCAATCAGTGAAACTGTGTTGGTTTGTTATGAGCAACTGCACACTTTGCGGAAACCGGAATATTTTAAGACGTGGATGATAAGAATTCTGATCAATCAATGTAATGGGATGATACGACAGGGAAGAAGAGAGATATCTTATAGTGAGATACCGGATGTTATGAGCGAACAGTCAGAATATGCATTAGCTGAATTTAAGGATTTATTAGAACGATTAGACGAGAAATATCGTCTGATTCTGATACTCTACTATGTAGAAGGGTTTAAGATTGCAGAGATTGCAAATCTGTTAGAACTTAGCGGGAATACGGTTAAGACGCGGCTGCGGCGGGGCAGGAACAGCTTAAAATCAGAGTATGAGAAAATGGATTTAAAGGAGGCGGGCATATGAGACATCGATTAACCGGACAGCGAATGAAAAAGATATTGCAGCGGGATATGGAGATCCCGGTTATTGTGACAGAGCAGATGGCAGCGGCACTTCATGAGATAAATACAGAATATAATGAAGAAGAAAGCCGGAGAGAGATTATTCATTATAATAAAATGCATCGCTTAAAACAGCAGGTTGCCATGATCGCATTACTTTGTATTATAGGGTTTGGTGCAGGTGTAACTGCGACTCAGGTAAAACGATGGAAAGACAGTGCGGTTAAGGTATGGAAGACCGATGCTGTATTACAGGATAAGATGATAGAACAGGGGACGGTTCCTGAGTTGCCGGAGATTGTGGCAGAAGATGCAGGAGTGAAAATCTCGGTGGAGCAGATTGTGACGGATGGATGGAAAGAACACATTTTGTTCAAGGTGGAATTGCCGGATGATATTGATATAGCTGGAGAATGGGGATTTCATACAGAAATGCTCACAAGTAGTGGTAATGTGGATAATATGATCGACAAAGAATTATGCAATGCAGTGCCGGTTTTACAGGAAAAGAATGTTCAATATATAGAGAGTGTTCTTGATATGAAGCAGGAAGACAGTTTAAAAGGAGAGTCGTTGACGTATACATTCCGAGGATTGGAACAATGGGATGAACAGCAGAACGTAGAATCATTAGTGGATGGAAGGTGGCGGTTGGAAATACCGGCAGATGCACAGGAATATGCGGCGGCAATGACAGAAACCTATGAGGAGAAATTAGATATTGGAGAAGATGATATACAAGTGGAGCAGATAATCGTGTCGCCAATTAGCGTAAGAGCAGATATTCATTATCAACATTTGTTAATGGATGAAGTGAACAAATCAGATGATAGATATTGGGAGGTATTCCCTTGCATTACCAAAGTTGTTATGCGGGATGGAACCGAGAAGTGTATAGAATCCTATGACAATAGCCATGTGTATGATATTGCAGATGAAGTCGAAAGGCAGCGGATCAATGAGATGACGGATGCGAATGAAAGTCGAGAGGCAATTCAGAAAGAAAAAGATTGGGCTGTGACCGTAAGCGTGGATTTGCTAGAGGGAACTTACCAACAGGAAAATGAAGTAATTGGATTGATCGACCCGGATGAAGTCCAGACAATTGTGTTTACTTATGGTGGAAAAGAGTATTCATATAAGATTCAGAAGTAAACAATACCCTTGCATTGCAAGGGTATTGTTTATTGTAATGCAGCTAACTGTTTTTTCAGTGCAATCAGTTCTGCATCTTTATCTGCAAGTTCTGCATCTTTATCTGCAAGTTTTGCATCTTTGTCAGCCAATTCCGCCTTATAAGTTGCCAATTGCTCGTCCTTTTCTGCCAACTGCATTGACAATGTTTTAATCTTCAACTCTGTCATAGATGACACCTCCCTCTGATACTCCGGGTAATGTGTAAATATCTTCTTTGAAGCACGGTT
>USBM01000259.1 GCA_900552885.1 uncultured Clostridium sp.
ATAAATAAAAAAAATTGTATATTTTATTCCCTGATAGGGATGTAGTAATACAGAAATGTTTTTCTGTGGTTAGTTATCTTCCTGCCTTGTTTTTTTTTGACGATTATACTATAATACTATAGGCGTTTTGCAAGTATAGATATGAGGATGAAAGTATGGAGATAGCGTACAAGCTGAATGTATTTGAAGGTCCGTTGGATCTTTTGTTGCATTTGATTGAGAAGAACAAAGTAGATATATATGATATTCCAATCGTAACAATTACGGAACAGTATCTTGCCTATGTCAGTGAGATGCAGGAACAGGATATGGACGTAATGAGCGAATTCCTTGTGATGGCAGGAACTTTGCTACAGATCAAGTCTAAGATGTTGTTGCCAAGAGAAGAGACAGAGGAAGAAGAGGAAGAAGATCCAAGAGCAGAACTTGTAAGACGATTGTTAGAGTACAAGATGTACAAATATGCAGCATTAGAACTCAAAGATATGGAGTTAGATGCTTCGCATAATCTATATAAGAAGCCGACCATTCCCAAGGAAGTAGAAGAATACCGGGAAGAAGTAGATCCGGCAGAATTAGTGGATGGCTTAACACTTAGCAAGCTGAATGATATCTTCCAGTCTATCATGCGTAAGCAGGTGGATAAGATCGATCCGATTCGTTCTAAGTTCGGAACGATTGAGAAGGAAGAGATCAATATTGAAGAACGCATGGTACAGATCCGGGAGGAAGTCCGGGGACTGAAAGGCATTAATTTCCGGACGTTGCTAGAGACACAGCCAACAAGAATGAACATTATTATTACATTTATGTCAATCTTAGAGCTGATGAAGGTAGGCGCAATTATCATTCGCCAGGAAGAGACATTTGGAGAGATTGTAATTGATTCTTTGGATGAGATAGAAGTCACATCAGAGAGCGGGGACCGGTTAGAGGATGAAATGACCTTTGATGATGAGCAGGACGAAGCAGCAGCTACAGAAGAAGAGAATCAAGAGACAGGCAGGGAAACAGGAGAAGAATAATGGAACAGGATATCAATGTAATAGAAGGAAGAATTGAAGCAATCTTATTCTCTGTAGGTGAAGCGGTTGAACGGGAACGGATTGCCAAGGCGTTAGAGATGGATACCGATACCGTTGTGAAGATCATTCATAACATGATGGACAAGTATGACAGCGTTGACCGTGGGGTAAGAATTATCGAATTAGAAGATTCCTTTCAGATGTGTACGAAGGCAGATTATTATGATACCTTAGTAAAGGTTGTGAACATCCCGAAGAAACATGTACTGACGGACGTATTGTTAGAGACACTTTCTATTGTGGCATATAAGCAGCCGATCACCCGGCAGGAGATCGAGGCAATTCGAGGTGTGTCATGCGTACATGCCGTGAACAAGTTAGTAGAATACAATCTGATCCATGAGGTAGGACGTTTAGATGCTGCAGGACGACCGATCCTGTTTGGGACAACGGATGATTTTCTAAGAAGCTTCGGTGTACAGTCTACGGATGAACTGCCGACGATCACACCGGATAAGATTGAGGATTTCAAACAACAGGCAATGGAGGAAGCACAGCTTTCCTTTGCTCCGGTAAAGGACTGATAGATAAGAATATATTGCAGACGATCGTCATATATTGAACATGATAATAGAGGATATAGGTGAGTATGTCTTTCTTTCGTTCAGAACGGTGGCAACAGATAAGAGGAATTCTTTTTGGTAAGTACATAGAAGATCCGGCAGCATTGTGGTATTTTGCATGTTTTGTGGTGCTTGCCTGTGCGATCATTTATCCGTTAGACAAGCGGATGGCGGCAGATACACCGGCAGTAACCGTAACACATACAAAGAATCTATATGAGATTCTGTATGATAAGACGGATGATTCCTATCCGGTTAATGCTGATGTTACAGTGGAAGAACCTTCTAAACTGTATGCAAAATATGCGTTATTGATGGATGCAACGAACCGTCGTGTGCTTTATGAAAAAGATGGTTATGAGCAGGTTCCGATGGCGAGTACGACCAAGATTATGACACTGCTGGTGGCATTAGAGCAGACCAATCCGGATACGGTTGTTACGGTGTCTGATTATGCAGCCTCTATGCCGAATGTTAAGCTGCATGTGAAAAAGGGGGAACAATATCGTCTTGGTGATTTGTTTTATTCCCTGATGTTGGAATCGCACAATGACAGTGCGGTTGTGATCGCGGAAGCGGTAGGTGGAAGTGTAGAAGAGTTTGCACGGCTAATGAATGATAAAGCAAAGCTATTAGGTGCAACACATACGAACTTTGTAACACCCAATGGGCTAGATGATGAACAGCATTATACAACAGCGTATGATCTTGCTTTGATCGCAAGTGCTGCCATTGAGAATCCGGAGTTTTGTAAGATTATTCAGACACCATCGTATACCTTTCATGAGCAGACGACAGGCAGAAGCTTTACGGTCAATAACAAAGACCGTTTTCTTACTTCTTATGATGGAGCGATCGGTATTAAGACCGGTTTTACAGGCAATGCCGGATATTGTTTTGTGGGTGCCGTTAAGCGGGAGGACAGACAATTAGTAAGCGTTGTATTGGCAAGTGGCTGGCCACCGAATAAGACATACAAATGGAAGGATACGACACAGTTAATGAATTATGGAAACCGGGCATTTCAGATGAAAGAGGTTGTGAAGAAGGGAACCCAATTCCAGCCGATACCGGTAACAGACAGCATAGAAGGGGGAAGTATAACAGCGTATGCGGCAGAGAGTGTGGCATTGTTAGTCGGACAGCAGGAAGAGGTGACATTTGATATCAGTCTTCCGAACCAATTAGAGGCACCGGTTAAGAATGGCGCCACGGTTGGAAATATAGCAATATCGATTGATGATGAACCTTATAAGGTCATTTCATTATATGCGGCTGAGAACAAAAGCCGCCTGACATATGAATATGTATTAAATAATATATGTCGCAGGTTTTTTTCTTGGATATGCGGTTG
>USBM01000260.1 GCA_900552885.1 uncultured Clostridium sp.
TGCGTGCGAGTCGTAATGCGAATGTGCCTGCGGCAACATGACACCACCCAAAAGCCGGGTTCACAACCTAAAACATGTGCGTCCGTCCTCACTTACGCTGTGCAAGGGTGAATGTAGTGTATTACCCTGCGGCTTGAATAAGCTGCGCAAACTCTTCGCTCGGAATTGCCTTCGAATAATACCATCCCTGCAGATAATCGCATCCGATTCCTGTTAAGTGCTTTTGCTGTTCCTGCGTCTCTACACCCTCTGCAACAATACGAACTTTTAATTCTTTAAGCATACCAACCGTAAACTTCAAAGTAATACCTGCACGTTCATTTTCAAAGGCATCCCAAACCATAAGCTTGTCTAACTTGATAATCTGGAACGGTAACTGATGCAGATATCCAAGCGTAGAATATCCGGAACCATAATCATCTAAAGAGAATGATATTCCCTTCGAATGTAACTTTTCAATATTTTCCTGAAGAACGGAAAGTGAATTCACTGCTGCTGTCTCTGTCACTTCGAGATTGATCTGGTTCGGTTCAATCTCATATTCTTCCATAATCTCGATCAGTTCTTCTACAAAATTCTGTTGCATACACTGCACAACTGATACATTCACTTCAATATACTCTATCGTCGTATCTCTCAGATTCTGTTCCGCAATAAACCGACACACTTTTTCAAATATCATCGTTCCTAACTTCAAAATCATTCCATTCTTCTCAGCAATCGGAATAAATATCTCCGGAGAAATATTACCAAGCACCTCATCATTGAGTCTGACAAGAGCTTCTGCCGAAGTATAACACTGTTTCTCCGTATTATAGATTGGCTGATAATACACTTCTATTGTATCCCGGTCCATTGCCAGTTCAATTGCTTTCTCAATCGCTTTCTCTTTCCGTAATGCATGCAGATCCATATCTTTCGCAAACACAACCGAACCCTTGCCCTGTGTTTTTGCAGATAATACCGAATAGTCAATAACATCCACCAATGTCTCCATTGTACTACCATCTTCCGGATAAGCAATACAACTGATCGTTGTAGAAAGCATTACAGACACCTCTTCTGTAATCCAAGGATGCCGAAATCTCTCCTTAATATGATCGAGAATTGCATACATATCCTCTTCATTATGTCTGACTTGCAACACAAACTGATCAGCACCATACCGATACACCTTTCCCCGCTTTGTAAGTGTCATCAGATAGTATGCAACCTGCATCAGCATGATATCTCCGGTTGTTACCCCAAACGTCTTATTCACAAACTTAAAGTCATCCAATGCCAATATGATCAGATCAAATGATTTCTGTGCTTCAATGTCCCGGCGCAGAATCTCATCCATCATGCTCCGGCTCATAACCTTTGTATTACCATCTAACATATCTGCCGGATTCTGTGCAACAAGATACAATATTAACAATGCAACTGCAATCAGAAAATCAATATACCTTGCATTCTGCATATAATATTGCGTCACTGCACCAAATACAACAAGTACACCTGATAATCCAATCATAGAAAGCCGTTCAAACGACAGGATCCGGATATACACAACCGCATAGACCAATCCATACATCACTGCATAAATTGCAATCCAGTTAAGTGCCATCATAGCTGATGTCTCTGCATACCCAAGCCGTGCATCCAACCGATACAAATTCTGCTTTGCGATATTGTTTCCAATCACAAATGCATAACCCACGATCGGCAGCCAAAACAATATAAACGCCCATTGATTGTGACCATAGATCATGCTCTTGCCTGACCACACAACCATATAATACATAAACAAAAGCGGTAATGCATACTGCACGGCAATATAAAAATCAACCAAAGCAATGCCCGCCGTACCAATCGATATTCCATGATAAATAAGCATCTGCCGCAGCCCGATATTACATAATATCGCCACACATTCCACAGCAACCATTGCCAGGAATAAATGACTTCTTCTTATCGACACATATTGTTTCGATATGTGCAATGCAACCACCACACCAAGTATGATCAACGCACATATTTCAAAATCAATATTCCAACACAACAAAATCATCCCCCTATATTCTATACTAATTCATCTACTGTAATGGCATCATCTGCAGATTCAGATCCACCGAACCATTGATTCCCGCAACAGTTCCACTCTCTGTATACTGCCAAATAGCAAATTCATATGGCCAATCCGGCTCGTCTGCATATTGTGCAAACCAGATCGGATACTGATAGATCTGCTCCAGATCCAGATATAACGCATAATACATCCGATTCGTATACATCATGGTAGCATATCCAGCCGCCTGAATTGTCTGTAGAAATCCAAGTGCTGCCTGTGTATGCTGTTCTGCACTCAGATCATTCGTTCTCGCATCATCCGACATCGGATCTTCCCGGTCTAACACAATCGGATAAGACAAGGCATACTCGCCGAGATTCCTCAATACGAAGTTTGCTTCCTCTACACCCTCTTCATAAGTTGTAGCCTGTGAAAAGAAATAAACTCCGACCGGAATCCCCTGTTCTGCTGCTCCCGTCATATTCGCAGTATAATACGCATCTAGTGCCATGCCGCCTGTTGTATAACCGCGATACCCTAACCGGATAAATGCAAAATCAATCTGAGGTGCAACTGCGGCCCAGTCAATCACACCCTGATGTTCTGACACATCAATTCCAACCTTCTTAGTCGTTCCATCTGTATCCACGTAATTTTTAAAATTACCATCTGTCTGCAGATTGGAAAAATCCCATTCATGCCGCTTGATATCTGCACTAATCTTAATCTTATGAACCTCACCATATTTGTCAGTTGCTATAATGTAACTCGCATGTAAAAATCTCTCATAATTATCTGCACTTAATGCTGCTATATCTGCATTACTATATCCTGCGGCAGCTTCCGCCATCTTCAGAGTAAATGCCTGTCCTTTACCATAATACTTCTTCTGACATCCGCATAGCGTCAATGCAGCGAATATCAAAAC
>USBM01000261.1 GCA_900552885.1 uncultured Clostridium sp.
GCAGAATCACCCGCCTCTACAAACAATATATCCTTTTCCATAATCTCATATATAATTCCATCCCGATGCACCTTAACACATTTTCGTCCAATTAGATGATCTCTAATATCATCTAACACAGAAAAAAATTCATTCTTGCTGATTGGTTTGGATATAAACCGAAATGCCTGAATCTTAAATGCCTCCTTATACAAATCTTCTCTAATAGTCAGCATAACAATTTTATAATCAACCCCCATTTTTCTTAATTCCTTTGCTACATCTAATCCATTCATTTGCGGCATATCAATATCTAATAACAAGCAATCCAATTCTGGTGAAGCATTCAGCAACTCTGATCCTCTATAATAATGTTTTAACTCGTACTTTATATGGCACTTATTCTTATATAATTCCATAAGCGTCTCTATCAATTCATGTATATAATCGTTATCATCACAAATACCAATTAATATCGTACTATCCACTTGTTACATTCTCCCATCTATTACTTTATTAGTCATATTATAACATATTTATTGTTTTTTTCAATTTTCAGTTTTAAGTAATTATCAATAATCATACAAGAAAATTAAACATCCTGTATTAGCAAATATATTAGAATATGATTGCTTATCCTGCCCCATCCCTTTATAATGGATATATCCATAATGTAATAGCAACAAAAACATTCAAACATTATGTATATGACCCGATTATTTTTGCATATCTATATATCACAAAGGAGGATAACATGGACGATTTGAATGATATGAATATCGTGGACACCAAAGAAGAGACTGACAAGAAGTGTCCACAATGTGGCGGTGTCATGGACTTTGACCCTGCTTCCGGCAAAATGAAATGCCCTTACTGCGAATATGAAGAAGCAATTCCGGTAAAAAAAGATAAACCAAAGAAAGCACAGGAATTAGATTTTCTATCCGCTACCAAGACAGCTAACAAAGACTGGGGTGTTGCCACCAAGACGGTTCTTTGTAAAGCCTGTGGTGCAGAATCCATCTACGATACGATGCAGACTGCAGCGGTGTGCCCATTCTGTGGTTCCAATCAGGTAATGGAAGCCAACGAGCAGGATACGATTGCTCCCGGCGGCGTTGTTCCATTTTCTATCAGCGATAAGGAAGCTTCTGAATTATTCAAAAAGTGGATCAAGCGTAAATGGTTCTGTCCAAAGCTTGCCAAAGAAAGTGCCAAACCAAAGCGTTTCAACGGAATCTACTTACCATATTGGACCTTTGACAGTAACACTACTTCCTCTTATAAAGGGGAATACGGAATCAATCATACCCGCAAAGACCGCGATGGTAATACACACGTAGAGACTACATGGCACCACACTTCCGGTACCCATACGGAATTCATTAATGATGAACTGGTGCTTGCAACTTCAAAGCACGATATGTATATGCTTCGCCAGTTAGAACCATTTGATACCGAGAAGAATAAAGCCTACAAACCGGAATATATCGCAGGCTTTGTTGCAGAACGTTATTCCTTAGGATTAAAAGATGCATGGAAACAAGCCATGAAATTAATGAAAGAACGGATTACCCGGCATGTCGCCAGCGATATCCGTTCAAAGCACAATGCAGACGACACCCGTAACATCCAGCTAGATACCGATTTTCGAGATATTACATATAAGTATCTGCTGTTACCGATCTGGGTTTCCAACTTCAAATATAACGATAAGGTATATCAATTCATGGTAAATGGTCAAACCGGTAAGGTAGCCGGAAAGACTCCTCTGTCAATTCCTAAGATTGTGATTACTGTGATTGCCATTATTGCAATCATTGCACTGCTATACTATCTCGGTGTTTGGAATTAACTGGAAAAGGAGAGCCAATGAAATATTTACCCGTTATTATTATCCTATTGCTTCTGTTGGCAATTGTCGGTGCAGTCTATTATCTGGTCTACCGTGTCAGACAGAAAACGCAGGAATTATCACGTGCTCTGTTTGGAACATCAGACATTACACAAGCTGCATCCCAGATGAAACAGGAATATGCATCCACACCTAAGTCGGTATCTGCCATGACCAGCCTGTTGCTGCCTAAGATCGTAGCAGACTTTCCGGACTTTCAATATAACGAGATGAAGGATCGGGCAGAGAATGTACTTACCTCTTATCTAAGAGCCATTACAGAACGTAATCCAAGCCGCTTAACAGACGGCACTACAGAATTAAAGCAACAATTAGAAAATCATGTTGAAATGTTATTCGCTAACGGACAGCATGAACGATACGATCAGATACACATACATCGTACAGAAATCAATCAGTATCGTACAACTGCCGGAAGATGCATCATTACCTTTCAGACAGCCTTAGAATGTTATCACACGATCACAGATTCCAATGGCAATATAACAGAAGGATCGAGCGAATATAAGTATCAGACCAAATTTAATACCGATCTGATCTACATTCAGGATCGCAATCTTGTCGAGAATGAACTTGATCATGCATTAGGGTTGAACTGTCCGAACTGCGGTGCACCAATCTCTTCCTTAGGTGCTAAGGTCTGTGAATACTGCGGTACCGCAATTGTAGAACTGAATATCCATGCATGGAGCTTCAGCCATATTGAAGAATTATATTAAGACTAAGAATGAGCAGGTAATATAATAACCTGCTCATTTTTGTGCCTGCACGGAATTTCAAAGCAATTATCTTCTTCTTTGCAAAGTAAAAAAGCGGTTGCATAAGCAACCGCTTTTTTGGGAAAGCAAGAGATTAGTCTAAAATCTTCTGCTCTGTTTCTTTATCAAAGATATGAATCTTGCTTAAGTCGAATGCTAACTGTACTGTATCACCAGGTCTAGCTGTTGTACGAGCATTTACTCTTGCTGTGATATCGAACTGGTCAATTGTGAAGTATAAGTAAACCTCAGCACCAAGCATCTCATAGATGTTGATTCTAGCATCGATTACGCTCTCTGGTGATGACTCGATGAAGAGCTGCTCATCA
>USBM01000262.1 GCA_900552885.1 uncultured Clostridium sp.
ACATAATATATTTCATATATATGGTATATCTCTATGTATAATTAATAAAGATTAATAGTTGAATGAATGATATAACTGCTTTTTTCGCTTTCCTAAAGTATTGTCTTGGATATAAGGGGAATATAAGCAGGGTGATAGCTGGTATGGACTGGCAGGAGCTGTATTCTTTTGCTTCTAAGCAAGCGTTGCTGGGGCTTTGCTTTGATGGGATAGAACGACTGGGGAAGGAGAATCCTGAGGAGTTGAGGCTGAACCCAATAGGAAGGGAGCTGCTGATGACCTGGATGGGTAAGGCGCAACAGATTCGCAGGCAGAATAGGAAGGTGAATGCTGTGGCGGGTAAACTCTTCTCGATGTTGAAGAAGGATGGGCTGAGATGCTGTGTTCTGAAAGGGCAGGGGAATGCATTGATGTATCCGAATCCTTATTCCCGAACTCCTGGAGATATAGATGTTTGGATTGATGCTAGTAGGGAGAGGATTATGGAGTATACTCAAAAGAAGTTTGAACTGGGGGATGATATCAGACTACAGCATCTGGAGACTTCCTTGGATGGTGTGCCGGTGGAGCTGCATTTCTTTCCTTGTTCCATGAATAATCCTATCTACCATGCTAAGTTGCAGAAATGGTTTCGAAGAAATGCGGATCTGCAATGTTCGCATATTGTGGGGCTGCCTGGTGGGGCAGGGGATATTGCTATACCAACCTCTGCTTTTAATGTGGTGTACCAGCTGACGCATCTGTATCACCATTTCTTTGATGAGGGGATTGGAATGAGGCAAATCATTGATTACTACTATGTAGTGAATAATGATGAGTTATTGGTGATTAAGGATACATTGCAGAAGGAATTGAAGCATCTTGGATTGTGGAAGTTTGCTGGGGCGGTGATGTATGTGCTGCATGAGGCATTGGGACTATCAGAGGAAAAGATGATAGCTCCGATGGATGAGAAGAGAGGAAAGTTGTTGTTAGCAGAGATACTGAATGGTGGCAACTTCGGAAAGCATTTTACCAAGTATGGACATTTTACACAACAAGGAATGGCAAAGAAATACTTCCTGAAGATATGGAGAAATATGCACTTCGTGCGATATTATCCTGCCGAGGCACTGAGTGAGCCTATCTTTAGAACTTGGCATTTCTTCTGGCGAATGAAGAACAAGAAATAATAGATATACGGGCGAACGGATCCCTCTCTCCTTTTTATTTAAGCTACTTTTTGGGGATGGAGCCTAGTAGCCCGTTTTTCTTCTTCTTTAAACATAATGTTGCTATGACACATTGTTGTGGTTTGTAGTGGAACCATATTACTCATAGCATTCTTCTCCCTGTATCTGGGAGAGAGCATCATGATTCCGACTATCTTCTCGCTGGCATTGAGGGATGCGGGTACAAAGACCAAGCTTGCTTCTTCATTGCTTATCATGACGATAATGGGTGGAGCGGTTGCTCCTGTAATCATGGGGTATATTGTGCGGATACTACGGGGAGTATGGCGATTGCATTCCTTATACCGTTGGTATGTTATGGGGTGATTGGAACGTATGCACTTTTAAAACCCTCAGCCTCTTCTTTGGCAAAGAAATAATTTTTTCGAAAACCTACCCGTCCTTCCTTACCCTTAAGGAAGGCTCCACCTCTCACCCCGGCCCTCTCTCCTCAGGAGCGAGGGAGAAAACCGCCCTACTCGGTGCTCGGAACCGCTACGCTCTAAGGTTGGCGGACCATCAAAGGTCTTCGCCAAGTTGTGCGGGCTGGGACCGCATGGGGAAAGGTAGTGTGTTGTGTGTAATATAGCTGTAAGTTATACTAAAAGATATAGCTATCAGTAAGTTTCTATATCTCTTTTTAAGAAGGTGAGTACTTTTATTACCAGGAGCAATAAGTTTAATTCAAATATTCAAGATAGTATGGAAACAAAAAAATTATGTATGTGGAATTTGGGTTCAATAATCTTGGAACAAACGAGTGAAATTTTACCTAAATATTATGCAATTTTCCACTATGTGACTAGCGATGAGTGCGCAATTGATAATAATAAAAAACAGTTGTGCCAACATATTGTGTCTCTGGAATTGTTTTTGAACTATTTCTATTCTATTTATATCGTTTCTTTGAGAGGAGCATTACGAGCTACAAATGCGAAAGAACAGAAAGCTAACTTGAAGTATGTTAATGCCTATATAATAGAGGGATATAAAGCCTTATGGGGATTTACAAAACACAATCAGAGTTTATGGGGACAATTCATCAAGTTATATTCTAAAGAAAAGAATACAGATACTTTCGATAAAATGTTAGACGAAATTACTTGTGCTCTAAAAGAGTATGGAGATAATGCCATAACAGATAAAGATGAAAGGTGCTTAGCCATGCATTACCAAATAGATAAAAATGGTAACCCGCAGGAATTATTGAAACTTGATGAAATAACTATAGAGAAAGAGCAAGAAAGGTATTATCAGTTTAGTCCTATATATCATAAAATGATAGATTGTTTGGTCGAATTGCTTAATTATTATTTGTTTAAGCCTTATCGCACAGAAATTCTCAAAATCCAACCTATACTACCGGAATTAAATCTGATGGATCAGATAGTCTGGCATGATAAAATCAATGAAATAAATTTTGCAATCACCAAGAACATAGAAGCACAGGCTAGTTCTTTTGAAAATTGCAAAGATATGTTACATAAGTATCCTCTTATGTTTAAGGAAATTAGCAGAAAATATAACGTTGATTTAAGCGATTGTAAAGAACTGCTTAGATCGTCCGAGGCAATGTTGGCTATTTCTTATTTTTCCATAGATTTGTGGAGTATCTTAAAGGTCTATTTTAATTCAACGATACCTTTGGAAAGAAATATAGCCTTATCCAGAATGAATATTATATGTCATTCTATCATTGATAGGGTTTATGGTTATAGAGATCGCAAAGGATCATATTGGGAGCAGTATATTAC
>USBM01000263.1 GCA_900552885.1 uncultured Clostridium sp.
GGTGCAACCCTTGCAAGAACGTCTTATATTCTAAGGAGGTTCGTGATGAACGATATTATTAAGAACATTGAAGCTGCTCAGTTGAAAGCAGAAGTTGCAGACTTCAAGGTAGGAGATACCGTTAAAGTATCTGCTAAGGTAAAAGAAGGAAACAGAGAAAGAATTCAGGTATTCGAAGGAACAGTTATTAAGCGTCAGGGCGGAAGCAACCGTGAGACATTTACCGTTCGTAAGAATTCTAACGGCGTTGGTGTTGAGAAGACCTGGCCATTACATTCTCCAATCGTAGAGAAGATTGAAGTTGTTAGACATGGTAAGGCTAGACGTGCTAAATTATACTACTTACGTGACAGAGTAGGTAAGGCAGCAAGAGTAAAAGAATTAGTAAAATAATCTTTTCAGAATGAAGGGCTGGAGTATTTACTTACTCTGGCCTTTTGTTCTATTATGAGTTAGGAGGTCTGTATGAGACGACGCAGAAGATACCGGAGCAGTTACGACCGGGAAGAATTTGATATGAAAGATTTCCTGTCAGAGGTAGGGCATTGGGCAATCTCTATTTTGGTTGTTGTCATTTTGGCATATAGTATTGTAACATTTGGTATGCAGACGGTTACTATGATCGGTCAGAGTATGAATCCTGCGTTGTCGAGTCAGGATGTATTACTTCTTAATAAGGCAGCATATACATTTAGCAGCCCGAAGCGTTATGATATTGTTGCATTTAAGTTAAAAGATGATTCGGACGGTTATTTTACCATTAAGAGAATTGTAGGTCTTCCGGGAGAGACTGTCCAGATTAAGAATGGAAAGCTTTTTATTAATGGAGACGTGCTGACAGATCTTCCGTTTGATGATCTGATCATGACAGAGGGTGTTGCATTAGATGGAGTCACCCTTGGGGATGATGAATACTTTGTGATCGGGGATAACTGCAATAACAGTGAAGATTCCCGTTATGTCAATATTGGCAATATTTCAAGCAAAGAGATTAGTGGTAAGATTGTGTTCCGTATATTCCCGAGGAGTGAATGGGGATTTGTAAAATAAGAGAATACATTCCGGAAAGGAGTTAATATATGAATATTCAGTGGTATCCCGGTCATATGACCAAAGCGAAACGTATGATGCAGGAAGACATGAAGTTAATTGATATTGTGATCGAGCTGTTAGATGCAAGAGTTCCGTTGAGCAGTCGTAACCCTGATATTGATACGCTTGCCAATAATAAGTATCGTTTGGTTTTACTGAATAAATGCGATCTTGCAGACCGCAATATAACGGCAGCATGGGAGAACTATTTCAAAGAGAAAGGAATTCTTGTGGTAACGATCAATGCCAGAGATGGCCAGGGTATGAAGTCAATCACTGCCAAAATTCAGGAGGCTTGTAAAGAGAAGATTGAACGGGACCGGAAGAGAGGAATCCTCAATCGTCCGATCCGGGCGATGATCGTGGGAATCCCGAATGTCGGAAAGTCGACATTTATTAATTCGTATGCAAGGAAGGCTTGCACAAAAGTAGGAAATAAACCGGGCGTAACAAAAGGAAAACAATGGATCAAGATTAACAAGAATGTGGAATTATTAGATACACCCGGAATCCTGTGGCCGAAATTTGAGGATGAATCTGTAGGGGAGCATTTAGCATATATCGGTTCGATTAATGATGAGATTCTGCAAAAGACAGAACTTGCATGTGATCTGATTACATTCTTAACAGAAGAATATCCGAATCTGTTGCATGAACGCTTCGAAGTGGATGAATCACAGGCTGCGTCTGATATATTACATGGAATTGCGTTGAATCGTGGTTGTCTGCTCAAAGGACAGGAACTTGACTATGAGAAAGCCGCAAGTATTTTATTAGATGATTTCCGCAGCGGTAAATTAGGATCAATTTCAATCGAACGTCCATAAGTATATCAGAAAGGATAAGGGATTACAGATGGCAAAGAAACCGAATAATAACGGAGCGGCACAGGAGATCAGTGTTGTGAGAGAGCTGGTGAGCATGCTGCTTTACATTGCATTTATTATTCTTGCAGTATGGTTCATTCTGACATTTGTCGGACAACGTACGCAGGTGAGTGGAAGCTCAATGTATGACACATTAGAAGACGGGGATAATCTTTGGATCGACAAACTGTCATATCATTTTAAGGATCCACAGAGATTTGATATTGTTGTGTTCCCATACCAGGATAGTGATGTATATTACATCAAACGGATTATAGGTCTTCCGGGGGAACGGATCCGGATTGAGAAGGATGGAACTATATATATCAATAATGAACCGTTAGAAGAAGATTATGGATATGAGACGATTGCAGAGAACATGATCGGAAGAGCGAAGAGTAATATTATCTTAGGGGATGATGAGTACTTTGTAATGGGGGACAACCGGAATGACAGCAAAGATTCCCGTTTTGCAGAAGTAGGAAACATTCATCGGGATGAATTGGAGGGAAAAGCGGTATTCCGAATCTGGCCGCTTTCAAAATTTGGAAAGATAGAGTAGGTGAATTATATGAGCAGAAAACATAAGAAGACGGAGCAGGATGGAAATCAGACTGTTTTAAAACAACAGAAGGCATCAATGAAGCAGAATGGAACAACGGATCAGGATGTAGCAGACAAGCAGAAAAGTATGAAGAGGGAGATCATTAATACTGTATTATATTTTATCTTTTTGTTTGTTGCGGTATGGGCCATTGTGACATTTGTCGGACAACGCACGGTTGTCAATGGGGTATCAATGTATGATACGTTGAATGACGGGGATAATCTGTGGGTGGATAAGTTCTCCTATCATTTCAAAGATCCGCAGCGGTTTGATATTGTTGTATTTCCAATGTATGACGGGGAAGAGTATTTTATCAAGAGAATTATTGGACTTCCGGGTGAGACGGTGCGGAT
>USBM01000264.1 GCA_900552885.1 uncultured Clostridium sp.
AAATCGTTCTCATATTAATAATCATTCTCAACTATCCAGTTGCAACCGGAAATAGATTGTGCTACATTTTTGTGCCTATAGCAAATTTACTTCTCTTGTTTTATGATGCCGACATCCGTTCTACCATCCAAAATCTAACAGCCAGTTATTCAATCTCCGCTCCCGATCCATATCTGACAGACTCTCACCTACCGGTGCGATATATTCTCCTTTAATTGTACCATCTAAAATATAGAATACCCGCTTGCAGCGTGATGCCACTTTTGCATCATGTGTCACCATCATGATCGTGGTTCCCTCCTCATTTAAACGAACCAGCTCATTCATCACTTCCGTAGATGAGGCCCGGTTAAGTGCACCTGTCGGCTCATCCGCAAACAACAGCTTCGGATGATTGATCATACTCCGGCAGATGCAGGCACGCTGCAACTGTCCTCCGGACACTTCATTAATGTCATGATCCGCCACCTCAATAATCGATAATTTTCGCATCAGTGCCTCCGCACGGGCTACCTTCTCTGCCCGGCTCTCTTTCGACTTCTTACTCTCTATTGCCGGAAGCAGAATATTATCAAGAATCGTCAGGTTCTTCATCATATACATTTGCTGAAAGATAAATCCCATCTCATCTAACCGCTTCTTTGCCAATGCGTTCTTATCCAGTTTCATTATATCCTGACCATCAAAAAAGACCGATCCGCTTGTTGCAAGATCCATTCCCGATATGGAATACAACAATGTGGATTTTCCAGAACCGGACGGTCCCATTATAGCAACCATATCCCCCTCTTCCACATTGAAACTCACATTACGCAATACATTATTCTGTCGTTTATCAATCACATAGGTCTTACACAAATCTTTTACCTCTAATATATTTCCCATCTTTTTCTCATCCTTTCCAATCTATCATTGCTTTCAATAATTGTATTACTCTACATTTACCAGATCCGCACCCTTAATTGCACATGTCTTCCATGCGCTGATTCCGATTGTAACCAGCGTTATTCCAAGAATGATTCCCGGATAGATCAGCAGAATCTTGATCGGATCAAAATAATAATGCACATCCGTTGCCCCCATCATTGCCCAGATCGGATCACACCATAATTTTGTAACCGGTACTGTCAATACCACGGAGCTACATTCTGCCAGCGCTGCCACTAATAGAAACCTGCAGACATGCCATTTCCATACCGATCTATTTGTAAATCCGATTGCCTTCAAAAGTGCAATCTGCCCAAGTTCTGCCGATATAAAGGAGCGTTCCATCAGCATGGTTACAAGGATTACTACAATACCTGTTATGATCAGCAAAAGTACAACCACCGAATCCATCGTATCTGCAACCCGCATACAATCTACACAATATCCCGCTGCATCATAAATACCACTGATACCATACATTTTCTTAATCGTTTGTATTCGTTCTGTAATCTCTTTCTCATTCGGATGATCTGCAAAATCAATCTGATATGCCATCATTGCATTGGCATACGACATAGATGTCGGAGCGTCCTCATGTAGTCTCGCTACTTTGCCAAGCTGATTCATCGACTGAAACATTGCCGTTACCATACACTTTCTTTTTTCTGTTCCAAAATCAATTGTAATCGTATCGCCAATTCCTACTCCTAATTGTTCTCCAATGGCAGGCGTGATTGCGATCTCGTTTGCATTTTGTGGAGCGGTTCCTTCTGTATAACAATAATCCGTTGTTTTTGTCTCTGTATTTTGCTGAAAAATAACAGAATATGCCTCTCCATCCACCTCGCAGGAATATTTATACCAGACTTCCATGCTAACCTTGCCTGGGATTCCTTTCTCTTCCAAATCCTTTTCCATTGATCGGTAATTCTCTTTTAACTGCTCTTTTCCGTCGTCTGTCATAACATTCATTTTGATCAGTTTTGCATCTGGTATGTAGATATCCGATTCCTTTCCAAAGCAGGTGATCAGATTCTTGCTCCTTACCGTCGAAGCTACCAGAACAATTCCTAACATAAAGATGGAACACAGAAAAAATGCCAGCCATATTGTCAGGTACCGCCTCGGTGCACTTAACACATCATTTACAGCCATATATAATGGTGTCTGTACATGGGAATGACACAGCCGATATCCTGATTTCTTCTGATAGCGTTCTCCTGTCTGACCACTCCTTATCGCATCCACCGGTGTTAATTTCTTGACATTTCCCGTACACAGATAAGCAACCCATACCATTAACACTATAACCAACATCGTGCCAATAGCATGGATTCCATGACCATTGTCATTTCCAAGCACCATCTTTTTTGACACGGATGCGATCAGCATATTGCCAAACGGAATACTCACGAAGAATCCAATCACACCTCCCACACATGCCATTACGCAATATTTGACGATATATAGTCTGCGAATCCGGCTATTCTTAATTCCAATCGCTTTCATAACCCCAATCTCACGGTATTCCCCCTGTATGGTAAATGCAATTACAAATCTTAAGATCACAAACGACACAATAATTAAACAGATACTAAGCACTAATACGATCATTGCCACAATCATATCCATTACATATGCCATTTTGATCATGGATCGATCCGAACTAAACAAAATGTTAGAAGCCTTTGTCAACTCTGATGCAAGTGCTTTCGTATTATCCGTTGCAACATGAAAGATCCTTCCCTCATACGGCTTTACCTTCTCACTTCTTGCAAACACCTGATAATCCTCACTATTCATGACCAACCGGGTATTCCCCATCATGTCGGAGCCAAGCAAAGCATCCTTGATCTCTCCTGCAATCTGTAATGACAGATCCACATCCTGTAATTGAATCCGCAGAATATCTCCCACTTTTGCATGATTCTTGTCAAGTATCCCACTTGTAACATAGACTTCCCCCTGCTTGACCTTCCTTAAT
>USBM01000265.1 GCA_900552885.1 uncultured Clostridium sp.
CAATATTAGGAGGACGTTACATGCCAAAAGATACCACTCTCACCGAGCCAATGCTTTGGGATGAAATTATGAAGGCACTTGTCTATACAATGCCAGAGCAACTCTTTCCTCTCATCGAGGAAGTTTATGGAATTACATATCCGAAAGGAACTGCTGTACAGTTTCTTTCTACGGAACAACCCGTTTTCCCTAACAATACGGAAGAGGCTTTTACCTCACAGTTTATGGATCTTTCCGTGTTGATTGCAGGGACAGATTATTATCATATTGAATGTCAGATGAAGAACGACCACCAGATGGTGATCCGTATGTTGTCGTATGATCTGCATTTTGCCATGCAGCATTGCGAAACGGAACAGGATGCCACCGGAGAGATGATTCTGCGCTTTCCAAGATCGGTTGTACTTTATCCAGAAAAGAATGGAAAAATTCCGGACCGGCTTCGCTGTCGGATCATCTTTCAGGATGACAGCGAGCATACCTATCAGGTACCTACCGTGAGAATGCAGGATTATTCTATGGAAGAGATTCAAAGGAAGCACCTGATTCTCTTTCTTCCTTATATACTACTACGATTACGACCGCAGTTAGAAAGCCACAACGGAATTAATAAAGAGGAATTGACATCCCTTGTCAACTCCGTTATAGTAATCTTAAATAAAGAAGTACAGTTGGGGAATATCACAGAACTACAACAGAAAGACATCCTGGAATTGTTCAACCGTGCTTCAAAGAAGATATTTACACATTACCCGGAGTATCAGAGGGAGGTGTCATCTATGACAGAGTTGAAGATCAAAACATTGTCAATGCAGTTGGCAGAGCAGGAAGAACAATTGGCAACTTATAAGGCAGAACTGGCTGATCAAGCTGCTACTATTGCTGATAAAGATGCAGAACTTGCCGACAAAGACGCAACTATTGCGAGCCAGCATGCGGAACTGATTGCATTGAAGAAGCAATACGGATTATTATAGTTGTCTTGAACAAAACATTGTGGCTTAGCATCATCAAACCGCAACATTATCGCCGCTCGAAACTGTTTGTCGTTAATATTGAATCTAAAATTAACTACAGTTAAATCCGGCAACATGGCTACATTGAAATATCACTTAAATGACAAAATAGAGCTGACAAAAAGCGGATATGGATTAAGAATGTATATGTATCGCTATATATACACTTCCGAATCCATATCCGCTTTTTATGTGAGTTCGCTTATTAGTAGGAGTGCCAGTGTCTGCTGCGTGCGAGTCGTAATGCGATGCCTTCGACCTTAGCTTGCTTGCAAGCTTAGTTCGAAGGTATGCCTTGTGCTGTGTGCCTGCGGCAACATGACACCACCCTAAAGCCGAGTTCACAACCTAAAACATGCGCGTCCGTCACTTACGCTGTGCAAGGGTATTAGTTCTTGAAGCTGTGAATTGGCGCTGGAATCCGTCCACCACGATTAATGAACGCATCACAGCTATACTCATTTACCTTCATAATTGGTGCATATCCAAGAAGTCCACCGAACTGCAATGTCTCGCCCGCCTTCTTGCCGACAGCAGGAATGACACGAACTGCAGTTGTCTTCTGGTTTACCATACCGATTGCCATCTCATCTGCAATCAGACCGGAGATAGTAGTTGCTTTGGTATCACCAGGAATGGCGATCATATCAAGACCTACGGAACATACACAAGTCATAGCCTCTAACTTCTCAATCGTAAGGGCACCACAACTTGCAGCATCAATCATTCTCTGATCCTCGGATACCGGAATAAACGCTCCTGAAAGTCCTCCGACATAAGAAGATGCCATAACACCGCCCTTCTTTACCTGATCATTTAACAAAGCAAGGGCAGCCGTTGTTCCAGGCGCACCTGCATATTCCAAACCGATCTCCTCTAAGATCTCACCAACACTGTCACCAACAGCCGGCGTTGGAGCAAGGGAAAGATCAATAATGCCAAATGGAACACCCAATCTCTTAGATGCTTCCTTTGCTACTAACTGTCCGACACGAGTTACCTTGAAAGCAGTCTTCTTAATGGTCTCGCAAAGAATCTCAAAGTTCTGTCCACGAACCTGCTCTAAGGCACGCTTTACTACACCCGGACCGGATACACCGACATTGATGATACGATCTGCCTCGGTTACACCATGGAAAGCACCTGCCATAAATGGGTTATCGTCCGGTGCGTTACAGAATACAACAAACTTAGCCGGTCCGATACAATCGCGATCTGCGGTAAGCTCTGCACTTTCCTTTACAATTTCACCGATTAATTTAACAGCATCCATATTGATACCGGTCTTGGTAGAACCGACATTGACACTACTACATACAAATTCAGTTACATTTAATGCTTCTGGAATGGAACGGATCAACATCTCATCATACTGTGTCATTCCTTTGGAAACTAAAGCAGAATATCCACCGATGAAATTCACTCCAACGGTCTTAGCTGCCCGATCTAACGTCTTAGCAATTTCAATATAATCTGCACTGGATTTACAGCAGGAGCTTCCTACCATAGCGATCGGAGTTAAAGAAATACGCTTATTTACAATTGGAATACCAAATTCTGTCTCTAATTCTTTACCTACCTTTACCAGATCCTTTGCAGAAGTGGTAATCTTATCATATACTTTATCGCAAGTAGTCTTCAAATCATCTGTAATGCAATCCAGCAAAGAGATACCCATAGTGATCGTACGCACATCTAAGTTCTCCTCATGAATCATTGCATTTGTTTCCATTACTTCACTAATATTAATCATATGTCTTCCCTCTTACTATCTCTAGATTAAAGTTTTCAAAATAATTAAAAATTTGCAAAAAAATATATTCTTATTTTTTATAATCTATACATTATATAAAAAATATATTATTGCTTTAA
>USBM01000266.1 GCA_900552885.1 uncultured Clostridium sp.
AGTCGTAATGCGAATGTGCCTGCTGCAACATGACACCACCCTAAAGCCGGGTTCACAACCTAAAACATGCGCGTCCGCCTTCACTTACGCTGTGCAAGGGTGAATTGTTGAATGTGATCATGAGCGATGCTCATGATATAATGATAAAAGGTTGCCAAGGTGGCAGCCTTTTTATGTTGAACCTCATAGAATGCAATGATGATATGTTGACGATGGGATGGTGTGCGAATATAATATGATTTTAGGAAATACTATTCGAGAGCGGTATTCCGTTGGCATAAAAGGGCTAATGTTAGGGAACCGTTGGAGATAAAAAGTAAAATGGAGTGTGACAAATTGATTCAGATTAAGATGCCGGAAAATGCCAACAGAATAATTAAGAGATTGCAGAGGGAAGGTTATGAAGCCTATATTGTAGGTGGATGTGTCAGAGATGCAATTCTTCATAAAGAGCCGGATGATTGGGATATTACTACATCGGCCAGACCGGAGCAGGTAAAGGGGTTGTTTCGTAAGACGTTTGATACAGGAATCCAACATGGAACGATTACGGTTATGATGCCAAATGCAGACACGGGTAAGCTGGAAGGATATGAGGTGACTACTTATCGTGTCGACGGCAAGTATGAAGATCATAGAAGACCGACTTCGGTAACATTTACGGCCAGTCTGATAGAGGATATGAAACGCAGGGATTTTACGATCAATGCGATGGCATATAACGACGAAGAGGGTATTGTGGATCATTTTGACGGAATGGGAGACCTAGAGCGTCATGTGATACGATGCGTGGGAAAAGCACAGGAGCGTTTTGACGAAGATGCCCTTCGTATCTTACGTGCGGTGCGATTTGCGGCACAGTTGGATTTTGAGATAGAAGAACAGACAATGGATGCGATCCGAAAACAGGCAGAGCTGTTGAAGGATATCAGTGCAGAGCGGATTCAGGTGGAGATGACCAAACTTTTGATGTCAAAACATCCGGAGAGATTGCGTACCGCATATGAACTGGGTGTCACAGCGATTGTATTGCCGGAATTTGACCGGATGATGCAGACGGAGCAGAATAATAAGCATCACATGTATTCGGTTGGAGAGCACACTTTACATGTAATAGAAGCGGTTCCGGCAAATAAGGTACTTCGATGGGCGGCATTGCTGCATGATGTTGCCAAGCCGGAAACAAAGACGACGGATGAGAACGGGGATCATTTTTACGGGCACAATGAAAAGGGTGTGGAGCTTGCAAGGAGAATTTTACTGCGGTTAAAATTCGATAATGCGACGATTGACCGGGTGAAACGATTGGTGTTCTGGCACGATTATGGAATGGGACAGGCGATGAAACTTAAGACATTCCGGCGGGGACTCAGTCAGATGGGTGCAGATCTGTTTGAGGATTATGTGGCACTCAAATGGGCGGATATATTGGGACAGAGCTCTTATATGCAGCAGGAAAAGTTAGATACACTTGCTACTTTGCAAAATTATTATGCACAGATCATGGATGAGAAACAATGTCTTTCCCTAAAAGATCTGGCAATTACAGGGAAAGATCTGATCACAGAACTTGGCATGCAGCCAGGTAAGGAGATTGGAAAGACTTTGCACATTTTGTTAGACCGGGTGTTGGATGATCCGTCGTTAAATGAAAGGGATACGCTTCTTGATATGGCGCGGCAGATGTGAGAAAGCCGGGTAATAAGATTCATAGAAAAATGTTATATTATATGTGATGTATCCGGCTGGAATATTGCATGCATAAGATGCTTTGGAAGCAACTCGTTTGTAAAATTCAGAAAAAAGTGATAATTTAGGCAACCCCTTCATATGATGAAAAAGGACACATGATTGGAGGGGTTGTTTTTATGTCTGAAAAACTTGCTGAGGTATATGAACAATACGACATGGAAATTCTGTCCGCGAGAAAAGGCAGGGGCGCAATAATTCTGACTACCACAGATGGTTTGCGGATCTTAGAGCCGTTTCGTGGGAGTATAACGAGGTTAGAGCAGGAATATGTATTGAAACAATTGTTGTCAGAAGAGGGATGTATGAATTTTGATAAGATCATCCCGAATCGGGATGGACAACTGCTCACTTGTGATAAGTATCGCCAACCCTTTGTTCTGAAGTGTCATTTTGCCGGAAATGAATGTGATATGCGCAATTTAGAGGATGTGCTGCGGGCGGTAAAAGCATTAGCAGAGTTTCATATAAAAGGACAGAAAGTGGTTATGCGTTATGCGGATAGATGGGAGCAATGCAGGAAAGAAAAGGAACAGAAAAAGATTGCCGAGATTCGGCGGGCAATTGCAGATGGGGAAGAGTTAGAGAAGATTTCATATATCTATGAGCTTGGCGAGAACGCACTGGAACTTGCTTTGCAACAAGTGGAAAAGACGATTGCAGAGGATACAGATTGTTTGAGGAGCGAACAAAATGATATAACCCGGATGGGGAGCCAGGATTGTATAGAAGGTGCGACCGATTTGAGGAACATTAAACGAAATATGACCAAGCGGGGAGAATGCTCTGTTCAGGAAGATTGCCGCATGCGGAATGTGTTTCAGCGGCATAACAGGGAAATCAAAAAAATACAGAAATATATTGCAAAAGTCAAGAAAAAGAATGCTTTTGAAATGACATTTCAAAAGGTGGCAGAACAATATTTGCAAAAAGGAATAGGATGTGTGGATATGTTAGAACAGATGGTTGCGGGGGAAAATGGTATTTCCATGCATTCTGTCTGGCAGCGGCATTACGGAATCTGTCATGGTAGTTATAATCATCATAATGTCATTTTAGGGGAGGATACA
>USBM01000267.1 GCA_900552885.1 uncultured Clostridium sp.
GAACAGGTAGATATTGGAAATCTTTCGGCAGATGTAAAGCCGGGAGATTTTTTGTTGTTAAAGGATAACATAATGGAACCATATCAGACCTTCATGGTAACAGAAGATGGATTGATGCAGGCAGGAGATAGCCGGAAAGCAGAAGTATGTAATCGGTACTGTACGGGTCAGATGCTTAGCAGTTCATTTGATGTAGATATGGAGCAAAAGTGTGTGAAGCCGTTAGTAGAACATGGAGTAACATTACAGCCGGGAATACAAACCAGATTCGAGAAGAATGCAAAGATGTTTGAGATGAAGAATCCGGTTGCCCCGGAACAGCGAAAGATACAACAGAATAAGATCGAGATGTCGATGTAATTCGGAAGGTGCGTAATAGAAGATGTATTGCGCACCTGTTTTTAATGAAAGGAAGGTGCATGGAAATGAATCTGGAAGTTAGAGAATATGCAAATGTGTATATTGTATTTTCTCCAAGAAAAGATGTACAACGCCTAATCGATGGATATGGGGAGAATATAACAGGTACGTTACGGGTTATATATAAAGATTCGTATATTGTGACAGAGTTTATGAGTGATAATACAGAGCTGGCATGTCGTGTGGAAACGGAAACAGATAATAACTATATAGATAAATAAAAGATTATTATTACAGAAGAAAATTATATGAACTGAATATTTCGGTATGACAGAGTGAGGGAGGTGTTGTAATGGCAAAAGAAAAAATAGAAGATTTTGGTGGAAAGATTGGTGGCGCACGAAAGGATCTGTATGGATTGAATCGAGAACTCCGTCTGGATGACATTACAGAATGGTCAGATATAGACCGGGATAAATATATTACGAAGAAAGAGGTATTTCCACAGCCTGATTATCAGAAGTTATATGAGGGAGGAATGGATAGAGAGGTGCTTTTCTTTGTGAAACAGGTCAGGGATGCCTTGCCAACAAGACCTTCTCCGTACATAAGATATAATATGACAAGTGAAGAAAAGCAGGAAGCGGTTCATCGGGCGCAGGATGATTATATCCGGACAATGGGACGTTTCTATGAAACGGCGATTCATTTGTCCTCATTAGCAGAATGTGCGGATTATCTCAATAACCTGAAAGCGGAGAATTTACCGGATAAAAATTGCTTTAGCCAGAAACTATATAATGTTGCATCGATCAGAGATCCCTATACGTTAATGCAGTTTCGACACCAATTGGAAAAAAAGAAATTTTTATATAGTGATGATGAGAAGGCATTATTGGATTATGAGATATTTTCGTATGATGGAACCAATGTGGAAGTGACAATGGATCGGAAGGATGAGCCTATACTTGTAATAAAACAGGGGGGAACAAGATTTTATTTATATCGGAACAGTCCAGAGATATTAGATCTTGCAAATTGGAAAGAGAATACTTATTTTGTTATGGATAAAGCTACCCACACGATTGTTACAATGAATGAACCGGATCGGACTTCAGCAGAAGTATCAGCGATTGCATTACATAAACAGAAGGATGTAACAGTCAAGGAGCAGAAAAAACGAAAGAAAAAGCTGATTCCACCACAATTAGAAAAGGTTCGCCCAACACAGGAAGATTATAGAGAGGGAAGAAATATTACCGGTGATGATATGATGGAGGTATTCGGGTTTCGAGCCGGTGAATTTGGAAATTGGGAAAATGAAAATGATCGCCAAACCAATCTTAATATGTCATACGATGCATTAAAGGATCTTGCCAAAGCGCTGAATATATCCGATCAGGATGTTTCTCTGGGAGGAAAACTAGCAATTGCATATGGTGCAAGAGGTGTGAGTGGAGCATTAGCACATTTTGAACCGGGAACCAATGTAATTAATCTGACTAAAATGCGTGGAGCTGGAAGCTTAGCACATGAATGGGGACATGCCCTGGATTATTATATCGCACAGTCTACAGGCAAAGGAGAGATATTTGCTACAGATGCATGGAATGGAATGTCGTATATGCATGATGTTATGCAGACAATCAAATATAAGGATGGGGAAAGAACAGAATATTATAGCAATGCTATCCGGATTGATGCTGCCTATTCAAAGGCAGGGCAGGGATATTGGCAGAGCGACGCAGAACTGTTTGCAAGAGCATTTGCATCATATGTACGGGATAAATTATCTAGGGAATCTGATTATCTGGTAGGACATTCGGAAATTAAGGCACCAATCGTTAATGGCGAGGAGCAGCAATGGATCTATATAAGCCCACAGGGAGAGGAACGAAAGAGAATCAACCAGGCAATGGATGAGATGATTAATGCCATTAAGGAGCATGGGCTGCTGCATCAAGACAGGAATAAGATTGAGAAGGATGTCAATGGTCAGACGATTCACCAGGAGAAAAAGGAAATAAAAAATGATGAACAAAAATTATTAGAAAAAATAGTTCAAGGTTACAAACAACTGTTATCTCTCTATCCTGATTTAAGTAATAAATGGATAGAAAGCAATGCAGATAGGATGAGAAATAATTTAATTGATATGAAAGAACAACTCACAAATAATCCGGACATGGTAGTTGCTTTATTACCTCAATTTTTTATGGAAGGTAATCCGAATTGTTATGACAATACAGAGTTATGGAATGTCGGATGGAGTTACCTGGAACGATATGGACTATCAGGAGATGAAAAAATGCCTCCTGCATATCAGGAAATTATAAATCGCAA
>USBM01000268.1 GCA_900552885.1 uncultured Clostridium sp.
CTTTTTTTGTGCAATCTGTCAAGCAAAAGAAAGAATTTTCTATAATAATCATTCAATTTGATGTAGAATCTTCATAAAATTCAGTTTCTTCTCTCCATCTGCCAACTGCTTCTTCAATCAAAGAAGTTGGATATCCTTTCCCATAAAAATAGCGGAATACTTTCTGTCTGACTGTATAATCCCCCAGATTCTTACCTCTCGTATAGCGAAGAAACTGCCTCATAAACCCATCCTGTTCTGTCACATCCAGTTCATCAATACAAGTATCTATAACGTCTTTGCTTACGCCCTTACGAAACAGTTCAAACGACATCTGTTTGTAACTACGTTTAGAAATATAGGTATTCATATACATTCGTGTATACTCTACATCATCTAAATAACCATACTTCTCTAAAAAGGAAATAACCTGTTCTCTTACAGATTCCGGATACCGATTCTTTGTCAACTTTCCACGTAATTCCGATACAGAATAAGGACGACGTTCTAAAAGATACAGTGCCCGCTCCCTCGCACGTTTGTATATCACGGATTGACAGATCTCATCCACTAAAGTATCTGCAATCTCACAATCTGCTTCAATATGATACTTCTTCAATTCCTTGCCATATAGGGAAAACAGATAACCGTTCTCCCCATATACTTCATATTGTTTGCCGTTGCACTCAATATTACAAATATGCATTATTCATCCTCTGATAGATTTGTTGTTACATTCTCTGCTCCATCCAGATCACCCAAGCCTGCACTTTCCCGCACTTTATTTTCAATCTCCAAAGCAATCTCCGGATTATCCTGCAAGAATATCTTCGCATTCTCACGTCCCTGTCCAATCTTCTCTCCATTATAAGAGAACCATGCACCTGCTTTGTTCACGATATTCTCTTTCACAGCAAGATCTAAAATATCACCTTCCTTAGAGATTCCCTTACCAAACATAATATCAAATTCAGCCTCTCTAAATGGCGGTGCTACTTTGTTCTTAACAACTTTCACTCTGGTTCGGTTTCCAATCACTTCACCGTTCTGCTTCAATGTCTCAATTCTCCGAACATCCAACCGAACAGAAGAATAGAACTTCAACGCACGTCCACCTGTTGTTGTCTCCGGATTACCAAACATAACGCCAACCTTCTCACGTAGCTGGTTAATAAAGATTACTACACAATTCGACTTACTGATCACTGCGGTAAGCTTACGCAAAGCCTGGGACATCAAACGAGCCTGCAAGCCCACATGTGAATCTCCCATCTCACCCTCAATCTCTGCTTTCGGAACCAAAGCAGCTACTGAGTCTACGATAATAACATCCACCGCACCGGAACGCACCATAGTCTCTGTAATCTCCAATGCCTGTTCTCCATTATCCGGCTGTGAAATATATAAATTATTAATATCAACACCAATATTCCCTGCATATACAGGATCTAACGCATGCTCTGCATCAATGAAGCCTGCAATACCACCACTCTTCTGAACTTCTGCAACGATATGTAATGCTACCGTTGTCTTACCACTTGATTCCGGTCCGTATATCTCTATAATTCTTCCCTTCGGCACACCTCCGATTCCAAGTGCGAGATCCAAACTTAATGATCCCGTAGGAACTGCTTCCACATTCATATCTGCTGAGGAATCTCCCAGCTTCATAACGGTTCCTTTGCCAAACTGCTTCTCAATATTTGCAAGTGCTGCATCTAACGCTTTCATCTTATCTTCGTTCGCCATTCTAATAACCTCCGTGAACATTTGTTCGTTTTCTTAATCTTAATATATTCTAAGTAACTTGTCAATAACTAATCGAATGTATTTTCGATTGTTTCTACTCCGTATTATAATCCAAAAGGGGAAAACAACTATGCCGAAATGCAAAAAAGATATGTTATACTATACCATTTCCGAGAATTGTTGTAAAGAAAATAATGTATTTTCCCTATAAACTGTAGTATACTAGAACAAAGAACCGGAATGGAGACTGCCATGAAGCATATTGGAATTATCACAGAACTGAATCCTTTTCATAATGGACATGCCTATATTATCGACGCTGCCCGAACTCATTTCCCGAACAAGAAGGTCATACTCATGATGAGTGGAGATTATGTACAGCGTGGAGAACCTGCCATTTTTAATAAGTATATCCGCGCGGAATGTGCTTTGTCTGCAGGGGCTGATCTCATATTTGAGATTCCTGCTTTATTTGCAACCGCAAGTGCAGAACACTTTGCAAGCGCCTCACTTCTGTCATTAGCTGCTACCCACTTAGTAGATACGTTATGTTTTGGGGTTGAGACTGATACACTGTCTCTCTTACAGGAGATTGCACATTTTCTTGTAACAGAACCCGTCACATATCAGCAGCAATTAAGAGAACTGTTATCAAGTGGTCTTTCCTATGCTAAAGCCCGCTCGATTGCTCTCTCAGATCATTTTACAGATCCACAATTTGCAGATATCATGAGACAACCCAACAATATCCTTGCAATCGAATATCTGAAGGCAATTGAACGGTATCAGCTTCCGATCACCCCTTTTGCCATTCCACGCACCGGTGCAGGGTATCATGATACCACATTGAATCATGATATCTGTTCCGCATCTGCTTTGCGTCATACTATAAAACAGCATTCCTTTTCTTCTTATGAAGATCTACAAACTTATATGCCTGACAGCAGTTATCGGATTCTTGTTGATCATCCGGAT
>USBM01000269.1 GCA_900552885.1 uncultured Clostridium sp.
AATTACTGTTATTCGTAAATTCCGCATAACCGGTCACGGTCAGCTCCCTTTCCCGGTCAGAATCGTTTGTAATGCCAAGATTCCACACTTCATATGACTGATCTAACGGAACATAGTACCGCACTTCTGAACTGATACCGTCATACACAGCTTTCATCTTTGTATATGCAGTGCCATGATGGCACTCGCTCTTATAAGTATCTAAACTTTTTCCAACCGGCTGCCATGATGCAGACCAGTAATCTCTGTTTTCATTATCCCTGATATAAATATATCTGCCCGGTTCATCAAACTGGTTAAAGACATACCTTAAAATTCTTCCGTTTGCTCCTGATTTTGCAAAACTATATCCCCCTGCATTATTGGATATAATTGCTCCATACTCCGGCGAACCAAGATAGTTGACCCATGGTGCCGGTGTATCCGGTCTTGTGATCACGTATTCCTTTGCTGCTTCATCAAAATAACCGTATTGCATATCATTCTCCTTTCGCTATAAACAAGGCTGTTGCATTCTTCAAAGTAATTCCTTATCACTTTCCAACGCAACAGCCTATATTTTATCTTTATACAAGATTCTCTAGCTGTCTAACAGACATCTTTGATCTGTATTCTTATTCTGCTGTCTCTTCAACTGCATCCTTAAGGCTTAAGCTGATCTTGCCCATACGGTCAATCTCAAGCACTTTAACCTTAACTGTGTCGCCAATATTAACTACATCTTCTACCTTGGCAACACGATCTTTCGACAACTTAGAAATGTGGATCAATCCATCCTTGTTCGGTGAAAGCTCTACAAATGCACCGAAGTTCATGATACGAACAACTTTACCTTCATAGATCTTACCAACTTCGATCGGATCTACAATCGAATGAATGATCTTAAGTGCCTTATCAATACCAGCCTGATCTACGCCGCATACTGCAACGGTTCCATCATCATCAATATCAATCTTAACACCAGTCTCTTCGATAATGTTGTTGATCGTCTTACCTCTCTGACCAATGATCTCACCAATCTTCTCCGGATCTACCTTCAACTGACAGATCTTAGGAGCAAGTGCGCCAACATGATCTCTTGGCTTATCAATTGCCTTAGACATAACTTCATCCATAATGTAAAGTCTTGCTTCTCTTGTTCTGCGGATTGCCTCTTCAACGATTGGTCTTGTCAAACCGTGGATCTTAATATCCATCTGGATCGCTGTGATACCTTCCTTGGTACCGGTAACCTTAAAGTCCATATCTCCGAAGAAGTCCTCAAGACCCTGAATATCTGTTAATACAATGTAATCATCATCCGTATCACCTGTAACCAAACCACATGAAATACCTGCAACCATCTTCTTGATTGGAACACCTGCTGCCATTAACGACATACAAGATGCACAAGTAGATGCCATAGATGTAGATCCGTTTGACTCAAATGTCTCAGATACGGTACGGATTGCATATGGGAATTCCTCTACACTAGGAAGTACAGGAACTAATGCTCTCTCTGCCAATGCACCATGTCCAATCTCACGACGTCCCGGACCTCTGGATGGCTTTGTCTCACCTACTGAATAGGATGGGAAGTTATACTGATGCATATATCTCTTGTTTGTCTCTAACAGATTCAAACCATCAATCTTCTGTGCCTCAGATAAAGGAGCCAATGTTGTTACGTTACAGATCTGTGTCTGACCACGGGTAAACATAGCTGAACCATGCACACGAGGAATGATATCTACCTCAGCGGCTAACGGACGAATCTGGCTGATCGCACGGCCATCCGGTCTCTTGTGATCTTTCAGGATCATCTTACGAACCGTCTTCTTCTGATACTGGTAGATTGCCTCACCAAGTACAGCCAACCACTCTTCCTTATCTGCAAATGCTTCCTCTAACTTCTCTGTGATCTGACGAATATTCTCTTCACGTTTCTGTTTCTCATCGGTAAAGACTGCTTCTTCCATTGCTTCCGGAGGAACAATCTCCTTAATTGCTGCAAACAATTCCTCCGGAACTGCACAGCTTGTATAAGAATGCTTTGGCTTACCACACTCTGCAACAATCTTATTGATGAATTCAATTACCTGCTGGTTGATCTCATGTGCAGCGTAGATTGCTTCAATCATCTTATCCTCCGGTACTTCATTCGCACCAGCCTCGATCATGATAACCTTCTCTGCAGTCGATGCTACCGTAAGTTTCAGATCTGATACTGCATTCTGTGCCTCATTTGGATTAAATACAAACTCACCATCGATCAAACCAACCTGTGTTGTTGCACATGGCCCATCAAATGGAATATCTGAAATTGCAGTTGCAATTGCAGAACCAAGCATAGCAGTCAGCTCTGGTGAACACTCCGGATCTACTGACATTACTAAGTTATTCAATGTAACGTCATTCCGGTAATCCTTCGGGAACAATGGTCTCATCGGACGGTCAATAACACGAGATGTAAGGATTGCATTCTCGCTTGCCTTACCCTCTCTCTTATTAAATCCTCCAGGAATCTTACCTACAGAATATAACTTCTCCTCATATTCTACACTAAGTGGGAAGAAATCAATTCCCTCTCTTGGTTTCTCAGATGCAGTTGCTGTAGATAATACAACTGTATCACCATAATGCATAAATGCTGCTCCATTGGCCTGTGCTGCAACTCGTCCAACATCAACACGTAATGTTCTGCC
>USBM01000270.1 GCA_900552885.1 uncultured Clostridium sp.
GGTCGCACCATCAAAAAAGAGATAATTAAGCGGAACCGAGCACGCAACCGATAGAATTGTTACAAAAAAACTCGTTGTCAGAGCACGAAACAGATTCTCAAGCCCTCCACGTTTTGCAAGCAGTCCAACCAGCACAGCTACCATGGCACTCACTAACGCATATACCATATGGGTATACGAAAACAAAATGCCATAAATCACATTCACTGTAACCCCAACAACAGCTCCGCAAACAGGACCTAAAACATATGCTGTGAACATGGTTCCTACTGAATCCATCCATAAGGGAAGTTCAAAATGATTTGCAAAGATCTTCCCCAGATAATTCACCAGAATGCAGCCTGCTATAAATAAGACAATTTCATAATTCTTTCGTTTTTCTAACATGCTATCCCCCACTGTAATATACATTCATAAATATTGATACACCGAATTCCAATTAACCAAAATCTACTCTACCCCAGAATGATAGACTTGTCAAGAAAGCGCATGCGAATTATTACGAATAACCTTTTCTTCCTAAATAAAATAAACTATTGTTTTACATTTTCTTCATTATATGCTATCCTAGTCACACAAATTATATTATATGGGGAGATTATTCATAATGGAAAAAAAGTCAAGTAATTTTTCAGGACAACTCGGTTTTGTCCTTGCCGCTGCCGGTAGTGCTGTTGGAGTAGGAAATTTGTGGAGATTCCCTTACCTCGCAGCTAAAGATGGAGGCGGTTTATTTTTAATCATTTATTTTATTCTCGTACTTACATTCGGATTCACCTTATTGACATCCGATATTGCAATCGGTCGTCGCACAAAACAAAGTGCGATCGGAGCCTACACGCAGATGCGTCCGAAGTGGAAATTCTTAGGAATCCTGACCTTTCTTGTTCCGGTTCTAATCATGACCTACTATGCCGTAATCGGTGGCTGGATCACAAAGTATGCTGTTGTATATATAACCGGTCAGTCAAATGCTGCCGCAACAGATGATTACTTCACATCCTTTATCACATCATCTACTTCACCTGTTGTTTTTGCACTTTTATTCATGGCTGTTACCGCATTTATTGTATACAACGGTGTAGAAGGCGGAATTGAGCGGGTATCCAAATGGATGATGCCAATTCTTCTGGTATTGATCGTCATTATTGCCGTATTCTCATTAACTTTGAAGCATACCGATGCTTCCGGTCAGGTACATACCGGCATGGAAGGATTTCTGTATTACCTCACACCAAACCTTGAAGGACTCACGTTACAACGTTTCTTACAGATTCTGTTAGATGCAATGAGTCAGTTATTCTTTTCTCTTAGTGTATCTATGGGAATTATGATCACCTACGGCTCTTATGTAAAGCCAGAAGTAGATCTGAACAAAGCCGTCAATCAGATTGAAATCTTTGATACCGGTGTTGCATTTCTTGCCGGTGCAATGATCGTTCCTGCCGTATTTGTATTCTCCGGAACAGAAGGAATGGGAGCCGGTCCAAGTCTGATGTTTGTATCCTTGCCAAAGGTATTTGCCGCTATGGGAAAAGCAGGAATCTTCGTAGGAATCCTGTTCTTTGTAACTGCAGTTTTTGCGACCCTGACATCCTGTATCTCTGTGTTAGAATCTATCACAGCCAACTGTATGGAGATCTTCCATACCAGCCGCAAGAAGACCGTACTGATCTTATCCGTGATCTATCTTGCTGCATCCGCAATCATCGCACTTGGTTACAGCATTTTCTATGTAGAAGTTGCACTACCAAATGGCTCTACCGGACAGTTATTAGATATTATGGATTATATTAGTAACAGTGTCATGATGCCATTTATCGCATTGCTCTCTACCATCCTGATCGGCTGGGTTATGACACCGGACTATGTCATTGATGAAATGGAACTCAACGGCGAGAAATTCCGAAGAAAGAAACTGTACCGCATCATGATCCGCTATGTTGCACCTGTGCTGATGTTTATCCTGTTTCTTCAGTCAACAGGCATCCTCCTATAAACATTATCACCCTTGCACAGCATAAGTGACGGACGTACGAAATATTATAGTTTTTCAATCAGTTGTCGGGATGTAACATAATCAACGCAGGAACGCTCGCGCTACGACTCGTACGCAGCTGTACGTAAGACTCACGCTATCTAATAACGGCGCATAGAAAAACAACTCTGATCATTAGACATATCCTAATATGTAATGTTGTCTATGTGATCAGAGTTGTTTTTTTGCGCCCTAATTATCTATCGCTCGTTAAGTACAGGCGTACTCCACGTACCTGCTTATGATATATGTTAATCCGTCCAACTGATATCTACTCTAACGAGTTTCGTACTGTTTCCCGTCAGACGGTTAGCGCTGTGCTTATCGCCACGCCCGAGGCCGTCCGTCGTTGTCACAGAATCCACTGTGGCACAAGAACGAAAAGCAAGTATGCCGCACGAGTAGGAGTGCAACGTAAACACCTTATAGCAGCACAACAACTTAAAGCCTGTATTGTTACGTTTCTTAAGTAGTAAGAATAATATATGTAATTGCAGAATCGGAGCGATAACGCTCAGATAATAACCTTTTTTGTGCTTAATTACGGATCTATTTCTGCCGGAATCTTTGTCAAGGCCTTGCCGCGATAGCGGTGCGAAGCAGTCTTTACAAAGATTCCGGT
>USBM01000271.1 GCA_900552885.1 uncultured Clostridium sp.
CATCATAGCAAGAGAACCAAACGCACTTGATACCATATCTGACATAACATCACCATCATAGTTCTTGCAAGCCCAGATGAATCCGCCTTCTGCCTTCATAACACGCGCAACTGCATCATCGATCAAGGTATAGAAATACTCAATTCCTGCAGCTTTGAACTTCTCATCATACTCTGCATCATAGATCTCCTGGAAAATATCCTTGAATCTGTGATCATACTTCTTAGAAATCGTATCCTTGGTTGCAAACCATACAGACTGCTTCGTATCTAATGCATAATTAAAGCACGCTCTTGCGAAGCTTGAAATTGAATTGTCTAAGTTATGCATACCCTGAATCACGCCAGGACCCTTAAACTCATGAATGGTCTCCCGGATCTCTGTCCCATCCTCACCGGTAAATACCAATTCTGCTTTACCTGCACCCGGAACGCGGATCTCTGCATTCTTATATACATCACCATATGCGTGTCTTGCTAATGTGATTGGCTTCTTCCAATTCTTCACACATGGTTCAATTCCCTTTACAACAATCGGCGCACGGAATACAGTTCCGTCTAATGCAGCACGGATCGTTCCGTTCGGAGACTTCCACATCTCTTTCAGATTATATTCTGTCATACGGGCAGCATTCGGAGTAATCGTTGCACATTTGACTGCAACACCGTACTTCTTGGTTGCTTCCGCAGAATCAATCGTAACCTGATCATTCGTCTCATTACGATACTCTAATCCTAAGTCATAATACTCTGTCTTCAGGTCAATAAATGGTAGTAACAACTCATCCTTGATCATCTTCCACAGAATTCTTGTCATCTCGTCTCCGTCCATCTCAACTAACGGAGTTGTCATCTTAATCTTATCCATTGTTGTCCTCCTAAATATATTATCCCCTTAGAAATGTCGCCAGAAAAAAATGCCACTGACACATCCTCTAGATATTATGTAACTCAGAAAAATAAGCCATATGATTCATATGACTTATCTTCCGTAAATACATATTCAATCTTCTATAGAATAACAGAAAATCAAACTTCTGGCAACTTTACATTTAAAGTTTTTGCATTCTCTGTAATGACCTTTACTAACTCATCATCTGTAATAGAAGTAACACGTCCTTCCTCGTATTCCTTATCTACCCATTCTTTCACTGCTGCTACTAATGGATCATTCTTATCAATCTTCTCTTCCGGATGCAGGCGATAATGTGTATTGATCCAATGTGCAATTCCCGCAAGACCGGATGTATTCGATACTGCTACCTGTGCCGGACGGTTCAAGAACTTCGCTGTATCAAAGATATTGTAGATCTCCTCATTCTTAAGCAGACCATCGGCATGAATACCTGCTCTTGTAATATTAAAGTTCTTACCGACAAATGGAGTCTGCTCCGGAATATGATATCCCAATTCCTTCTGATAATACTCAGCAATCTCTGTAATCACCGTAGTATCGGCACCGTTTAAGTTACCTCTTAACTGTGCATATTCAAAGATCATAGCCTCTAACGGTGTGTTACCGGTACGCTCCCCAATACCAAACAGGGAGCAGTTGACACCACATGCACCATATAACCATGCGGTTGTGGAATTCGTTACTGCCTTGTAGAAATCATTGTGGCCATGCCACTCTAACATCTCACTCGGTACGCCGGCATGCTTGATCAGACCGTAGATCGTACCCTGTACAGAACGTGGAATTACGGCTCCGGCAAAATTGACACCATACCCCATTGTATCACAGGCACGAATCTTAATTGGAATCTTATATTCATCCATCAATTTCATAAGTTCCGAACAGAACGGAACCACAAAACCGTAGAAATCTGCTCTGGTGATATCCTCTAAATGACATCTTGGACTGATACCAATCTCCAGACAATCCCGAATGACAGACAAATACTGCTCTAATGCCTGCTTTCTTGTCTTCTTCATCTTATAGAATATATGGTAATCGGAACAACTGACCAGAATTCCTGTCTCCTTGATTCCGATATCCTTAACTAATTCAAAGTCTTTCTTAGAGGCACGGATCCAACTTGTTACTTCCGGAAAACGATATCCTCTCTCTAAGCACTTGTATACGGCATCCCGATCCTTCTTACTGTATAAGAAAAACTCACTCTGCCGGATCAATCCATTCGGACCACCTAAGCGGTGCAGATAATCATAGATTGTAACGATCTGTTCCGTTGTGTACGGCTCTCTTGACTGCTGTCCATCACGGAATGTCGTATCTGTGATCCAGATATCCTTTGGCATATTGTGAGGAACAATTCGTTCATTAAATGCAATCTTCGGTATCTCATCATATGGAAAAAGGTTGTGAAATACATTCGGCTTCTCAACATCTACCAAATGATACATATGCTCTTCTAACTCTAACAAGTTCGTCTTATCATTGCTTACTACTAATCGGTTCTCCATATTGTCATCCTCTCTTTCGTACCGCCTATTTTATGGGATTTCTCGGTTTCTGTCAACGAACATGCCCTTACAAAATGTATTTTCCTCGCATTTTCGATGTTTAGCGTATGAAGGCCGAACTGACCGGCCGCCTGATTGAGTACAGCGCTTGCAAGGAGGTGGCCGCCAAGCTGGGCAGCCGCGCCCGCGACCTGTACACCGCCGTGCGCCAGCCCATGC
>USBM01000272.1 GCA_900552885.1 uncultured Clostridium sp.
ACTTTTGTATTGAGACAGATCACAACACCTAACCTTCTCATTTCCTTCTCTAGTGCCTTAATTACATCGGAAGAATGGTCAGATGTTGGAAAGGCCCGATTGCCCCGTTCTACCTTGTATGGCATACCAAGTTCTTCAAAAAAATCCATCACCATGTCATTGGAAAAGGTATAAAATGCACTATACAAAAACTTTGGGTTCGACACTACATTACCAAACAGATCTTCCACATCGCATGCATTGGTAAAATTACAACTCCTTTTCCCTTTAATAAAGAGCTTCTTTCCTAACTTTTCATTCTGTTCTAATACGGTTACTTCTTTTCCATTTCTCGCTGCAATGATTGCAGCCATCATCCCAGCCGCACCACCACCGATTACAATTACCTTTGCCATACTATACTATACTCTCCACTCAACAATCTCTTCTAATTCTTTTCTTGGACGTGCAGCCGGTTTCTCATCCGGATAACCTAACGCAACCGCTCCGATCAATTGTTCTTCCGTCTGTAAATATTCTACCAATTCCGGATAGGCGAAACAGGTATTGGCAATCCAGAGTGTTCCCATTCCAAGCTCCTGCGCTTCTAATAGCATATTCTGTATAAACGCTCCAATAGAAAGACTGTCACAGATCTCCGACACTCTCTTATCCTCATCAATTGGAAGAAACGGGCTTTCTCCATTCGTATTCAATACCACGATCACTACCGGTGCCTGGCGCATAATGCGAAGTGTATGTCTGGCATCCGTCAGCCCAAATCTTGACTTAGGAAGCACTGCCTCTCCTTTATATTCCCTTTCTAAGCCTCGTTCCATACATGACAGCAATTCTGCTTTTGCCTCATTCTCAAAAACAATGCATTTCCACGGCTGACGATTCTTTGCAGATGGTGCCTGCCTTCCTGCGTCTATGATCTGCTCAATTATTTCCTTAGATACCGGCTTATCTTTATATCTTCTAATACTTCTTCTACCATAAATTGCTTCTATTCTCATACTGATTCCTCACCTGATGCAACAACATTTCTGCATTCTAAATCTCCTATTCTAATCGGCACATGTATGCAGTCTCTCTACATACCAATTTAGAACAGTATACAAACTACGATAACTATGCCACAAAATTAAGAATGCGTCAACGCAAAATCAAAAGAGTTTTAACCATTCATTGGACAAGTTACCCTCCTAACCGGGCTGTGCACCACCTTATCTGTCAAATTAATGATATACATTCGCCGGCTTCAGATTTTCCTGCATGCCCATCTATCTACCCGACTCATCATATACATAAAAAGACTGTATTTTAACGAAAAATTTTCATCAAAATACAGTCTTTCATTCATTTCACTATAAAATCACAGAATCTCCTATACCGGATATTCTCCGTTCTCTGTATCTGCAACAGATGCATCTACACCTGTCTGCTGAGCTTCTCTGTACTTGAAGAACTCAGTAGCAACCTGAGGGAATAATGCGTAAGATAATACATCCTCATCCTGCTGCTTATACTGTGACATCTCAGCCTCTAACTTCTCAAGCTGTGGCTTAAGATCATCAGCCGGACGGTATGTGATTGGCTTATCCATTCCAAGTGCATCCAATGCTTTCTTCTGAACCTCTGGATTCACCGGCTTAACAGTCTGTCCGTACTTACCAACTAATAAATCACGGGACTCCTTTGTCATGTTCTTATAACGCTCGCCTAATACAACATTTAATACAGCCTGTGTACCAACGATCTGAGAAGAAGGTGTTACAAGAGGTGGTTCACCGAAGTCTTTCCGTACACGTGGTACTTCCTCTAATACTTCGTCAAACTTATCTTCCTGCTTCATCTCTTTCAACTGTGATACAAGGTTAGATAACATACCACCCGGTACCTGATATAATAATGTCTTAATATTAACACCCATTACCTTCGGGCTTAACAATCCTGACTCTAACCACTGCTCTCGTAATGGACGGAAGTAATCAGCGATCTCAGCTAACAAGTTCTGGTCAAGTCCCGGATCATAAGGAGTTCCTTCAAATGCCTTAGCCATAACCTCAGTAGCCGGCTGAGAAGTACCCATAGAAAGTGGTGACATTGCAGTATCAATTACATCACATCCTGCCTCTACTGCCTTCATATAAGTCATAGAAGCTACACCTGAAGTATAATGTGTATGTAACTGGATAGGAAGGGAAGTTCCATCTTTCAATGCCTGAACTAACTCCGTTGCTGCTGTTGGAACCAACAAACCAGCCATATCCTTGATACAGATAGAATCTGCACCCATATCCTCAATCTTCTTAGCCATGTCTTTCCAATAATCCATGGTATAAGCATCACCTAATGTATAAGAAAGAGCAACCTGTGCATGACCTTTCTCTTTGTTAGCAGCCTTAACTGCTGTCTCAAGGTTACGAATATCATTCAAACAGTCAAAAATACGAATGATATCAATACCATTAGCAATTGACTTCTGTACAAAGTATTCAACTACATCATCTGCATATGGAGCATATCCTAAGATATTCTGTCCACGGAATAACATCTGTAATTTTGTATTTTTAAATCCATCTCTTAATTTACGAAGACGCTCCCATGGATCTTCTTTTAAGAAACGAAGGGATGCATCGAATGTAGCACC
>USBM01000273.1 GCA_900552885.1 uncultured Clostridium sp.
GGCAGGTGGGATAAATCCTTGTTCTTCAGCTTGACCGTGCAGATGTAGTATTCATACGGTTCTTGGTAGGTGATAACCTGCGGCACACCATACGGGCCAATAATGACCATCATTTTTGTACGGTAACGTATCTGCATGGCAGAGAAGCGATATCGCAATGATCTTTCAGCATTTCAATCTGTTGATGCAAAAGAGTGTATTGGATAATATCTGTTTTCCATTGCAGATTCAGGGAACTAAGAAGAAAGAAGCGAGAGCGAAAGCAAGAGAACTTCTGAAGACAGTCGGATTAGAGGAGAAAGAGAAAGCGTATCCGGCACAGCTATCCGGTGGACAGAAGCAGAGGGTAGCGATTGCAAGAGCGTTGGCAGCCAATCCAAAGATCCTGCTTTGTGATGAAGCAACGAGTGCATTAGACCCGCAGACAACGGCATCTATTCTTGGATTATTGAAGCAGATCAATGAACAGTTTGGAATCACCATTGTGATCATTACACATCAGATGTCAGTGATCCGGAAGATCTGTAACCGGGTTGCAATCATTGAACGGGGTGCGTTGGTGGAAGATGGATTGGTGACGGATATCTTTAATCATCCGAAATCAAAAGCAGCCAAGGAACTGATCCTAAGGGATCGCCCGGATACGGAAGCAGACAGAAAACAGGATGTGTTAGTCGGGCAGTTGAAGAGCAAACGTAAGATACGGATTGTCTTTTCGGATAATTCTGCATTTGAACCGGTGATTGCCAATATGATCCTGAAATTTGAAACTCCGGTGAATATTCTCCGGGCAGATACGAAGAATGTTGGCGGAGTGGCGAAAGGAGAAATGATATTGGGGCTTCCGGAGGATAAACATTTACAGGTAGATATAGAACAGTATCTGACGGATTGCGGATTAGAGATTGAGGAGGTGACCGGTGATGTGGAGTAGTGAAGTAACAAACATGATCATAGTAGGAATTGGTGAGACACTTTATATGACACTGGTATCTACATTGCTTGGATATGTATTAGGGCTTCCGATGGGAATTGTATTAACCGTGACAGACCGGGATGGGATTCACCCAAATGCAGTGATATATAAGATATTAGATTTTATTGCCAATCTGGTAAGAAGTATTCCGTTTATTATTCTGTTGGTTGTATTGATCCCGTTTACCAGATTGTTGGTGGGTAAGAGTTACGGGCCAACTGCCATGATCGTATCGCTTGTGATCGCAGCGGCACCATACATTGCCAGAATGGTGGAATCTTCACTGAAAGAAGTGGATGCCGGAGTGATTGAGGCAGCCCGTTCTATGGGGGCTTCCAATTTTACGATTGTCATGAGGGTGATGTTAGTAGAGGCGAGAACTTCCCTGATCGTGGGAGCGACCATCAGCTTAGGAACCATCTTAGGTTATTCTGCTATGGCAGGAACCGTTGGTGGTGGTGGATTAGGAGCTATTGCAATCCGTTATGGATATACCAGATGGCAGACCGACATCATGATTGTAACGGTGTTATTATTGATCATTTTATTCCAGATCTTCCAGACCATAGGAATGAAATTAGCGGATCATTTTGATCGAAGAAAGTAAGTAAATGATAGTAATATAACAAGAGAACAGGGGAAAGCAGAGAGGTTATATTACTTTCATATAAATTAAATATCAAAATCAGGAGGAAAGAATTATGAAAAAGAAGATTTTAGCAGGTATTTTAGTAAGTGTATTATCATTAGGAGTATTAACCGGATGCGGAAGCAGTGCAGGTGAGAGTGCAACCGCAGCAACAGAGGATAAGCAGACGACAGAGGAAGCTTCTGAGAGTGGCGATGATGCCAATGTAGAATCTAAAGGAACCATTACGGTAGCAGCATCTGCAACCCCGCACGCAGAGATTCTTGCAGCAGCAAAGCCAATTCTTGCAAAAGAGGGATGGGATCTTGAAGTAACCGAGTATGATGATTACGTATTACCAAATGAGGTAGTAGAAGGTGGAGAGATTGATGCAAATTACTTCCAGCATGTACCATATCTTGACAGTTTCAACGAGGAAAAGGGAACACATTTAGTACAGGTGGGAAAGATCCACTATGAGCCATTTGGTATCTATCCGGGAACAAAGAAGAGCTTAGATGATATCGCAGATGGTGATACGATCGCAGTACCAAATGATACAACAAACGAGGCGCGTGCATTGCTCTTATTACAGGATAACGGAATCATTACTTTAAAGGATGGTGCCGGATTGGAAGCAACTGTGAATGATATTGCAGAGAATCCTCATAACATCAAGATTGAAGAGTTAGCAGCAGAGCAGGTAGCAAGAGTTGCAGATGAGGTTGCTTATGTAGTATTGAATGGTAACTATGCATTACAGGCTGGTTTCTCTGTAGCAAAGGATTCTCTTGCTTATGAGAAGTCAGATTCCGAAGCTGCTAAGACATATGTAAATGTTATCGTAGTCAAAGAAGGAAATGAAGATAACGAGGGTGTGAAAGCCTTAGTAGAGGTGTTGAAGTCTGATGAGATCAAAGACTTTATCAATCAGACTTACGATGGAGCTGTAATTCCGTTTGAAGAATAAGCAGATATTGTTTCATGTAATAAGATAATCATGTTGTCAGATAAGCCATATAGG
>USBM01000274.1 GCA_900552885.1 uncultured Clostridium sp.
GAGAAGAATCATGCACTTACCGGCAACTGTGGAACCGTGTAACCGATACAGCCGCTTCCTTTCATAGCAAGGGACAGCTTTAAGGATTATGCAATTTATTTTCTGACACTGATCCTCGGTGTGGCAATCTTTTATATGTTCAATTCATTGGACAGTCAGGAAGCAATGATGACAGTCAATCAGTCTACCAGACAGATTGTGGAATTAATGGTGGACATGATCGCATGGGTATCGGTATTTGTGGCAGCAGTATTAGGATTTCTGATCGTATATGCCAATAATTTTATGGTGAAGAGAAGGAAAAAGGAATTTGGCTTATATATGACGCTGGGTATGGGAAAATGGCAGATATCAAAGATCTTATTGGTGGAGACAATTGTAATTGGTCTGCTTTCCTTAGTAGTTGGAATGGTTGTCGGTGTGTTTGGCTCCCAATTGATGTCTGTACTGGTTGCAAAGCTGTTTCAGGCGGATATGAGTGCCTATACATTTGTATTTTCGAAAGCTGCGATGGGGAAAACGATTCTCTATTTTGGAATTATGTATGTGGCGGTAATGTTGTTTAATGTGATTACAATATCAAAATGTAAGCTGATCGATTTATTAACTGCGGTTAAAAAGAATGAAGAAGTCAGGATGAAGAACCCGATTCTTTGTATTCTGGTGTTTTTGGCAGCCGTGGGAATGCTTGTATGGGCATACTATCGGGTGACTGTTCAGGCAGAAGAATTGCGGGAGATTACCCAGTTGCTTGCACCGATTGTAGCAGGCATGTTTGCAACATTTCTTGTATTCTGGTCTATGTCGGGATTCATCTTGAAGGTTGCACAGTCTAAAAAGAAGTTCTACTTAAAAGATACGAATTTGTTCGTGCTGCGTCAGGTAAATAATAAGATCAATACAACGGTATTCAGTATGACAATAATCTGCCTGTTGCTGTTTATGACAATCTCGATTCTGTCGACGTCACTTTCCTTAAACCGGGTATTAACACAGGATCTGAATGAGATGACACCGGTAGATATCAATTTGACAAAGAGTGCAAATCTGCCGGATGATGGGGAATATTCCAAGAAAAAGGTAGAGGATTCCTATCTGCCAATCACGGACACTCTGAAACATTACGGTTATGATATGAACAAGCTAAAGGATGTAGAAGAGATTATATTGTATGCGACCGATACGTTTACCTGGGGAGATTTTATGGGATCTTTGTCAGGACAGATGGAACAGCAGTATCCGACTGTGAATTGGAATTCGGCAGAGCGCATTATTAAAGTATCGGATTATAACCGGATTGCAAAGCTATATGGATTAAAAGAGTACAGCTTACAGGAGGATGAATATATAGAGCTGTGTGATTATGATGTATTTGTCGGAATCCGGGATCAGGCATTAGCACTTAAGAACAAGATTACGATCAATGGAAAGACATATCTGCCGAAATATACAACCTGTCAGTCCGGTTATGTAAATATGAGCACCAGTCATGTAAATATTGGTATTACACTGGTGCCGGACAGTTGTCCGCTTACGGATGATATGAAGGAATATCATTTTTTAGCCGCCAATTATAATGCGGATACGGAGGATGGAAAGCAACAGATTGAGCAGATGTTTGAAAGTTCGGGTTCGGGTAGTAAGAAGATGGATCAGGATGAAGTTAAGATTGATGGTTCAAGCCGCATCAGTATTATTGAATCAAGCAAAGGATTATCTACGATCATTACCTTCATTGCAATCTATCTTGGAGTCATCTTCCTGATTGCAAGTTCCGCAATCCTGGCATTAAAGGAATTATCCGAACATTCTGATAACCGTGAAAGATATGCAATTCTACGCAAGATTGGGGTGGACGAGAATATGATCAACCAGTCGCTGTTCAAGCAGATTGCAATCTTCTTCCTGATGCCATTGGCTGTCGCTGTGATCCATTCGATATTTGGTATCCAGTTTGCGTTGAAGTTGACTTCTGTACAGGTGCAGCCCAAAGAAATGCTGCCGTCGGTGGTTGGTACGGCAATCTTTCTGGTTGCAATCTATGGTGGGTATTTCTTTGCAACCTATGCGGGAAGTAAAAATATTATAAAAGAGAATGTATAGCCGTTGCAAAATAATAGAAAATGAATTATGATTAGTGATTGTAAGAATATTTCAGGTAAGGGAGTAAGGACAATGACAGGAAGAAACAAAGAAGAGATGGAAGGCGTAACGTTATTGGGAAATCAGGGAACAAAGTACCCGCAGGATTATGCACCGGAAGTGTTAGAGACGTTTGTGAACAAGCATCCGGATCACGATTATTTTGTTAAGTTCAATTGTCCGGAGTTTACATCCCTGTGTCCGATTACCGGACAGCCGGATTTTGCAACGATCACTATATCATATGTTCCGGGGGAGAGAATGGTGGAGAGTAAGTCTCTGAAACTCTATCTGTTCAGTTTCAGAAATCATGGTGATTTCCATGAGGACTGTGTGAATATAATTATGAAGGATTTAATCAGGCTTATGCAGCCAAGATATATAGAAGTGTGGGGCAAGTTCACTCCACGAGGAGGAATATCAATTGACCCATATTGCAATTATGGCAAGGCAGG
>USBM01000275.1 GCA_900552885.1 uncultured Clostridium sp.
ATCAGACAGATACAATTCCCTTCGTTCCGGTTGTTTCTGAATCCCATTATAGAATACTACAAATCTTGGTGTCGGCAGCCTGATCAGACGGGAAGAATAAATGTCTTTGTTGATCATGTACTTCTCGTACTGTTCGCATACATACATGAGATCCCGTAGGGGCATGTTCGGATTCACCGTTGACTGATGTTCATATAACTGGAGTCGCATGTCAATCAGACAGGACACATCATTCTTCATGCCAAGATAGATTGCATTCTCTAAAGTAACGATCTCTAGTGCGTCCGGCTCAGTGTAATCTGTAGTATTCACTGCATTATAAAGTTCTAATAATTGCTTGTTGCTATTAAAAATCATACGAAATACCGTGTCACGGTACTTCTCATTAATATAAATCTTTTCCATATCCTTCCTCCTTTATCTAATGACTGGATTGACATTGTGTCTTTATCTGGTAAACGAATTAACATTGCAACTAAAATCCAGAGTTAAAAATAAAAAGGATATGGCAAAAAAGATGTAAAAGAGATTACAGGAATCTCTGACATGATTGTACCATGACAAAGTGAAGATGACAAGACGCTATATGCAAAAAAACGATACCTAGAATAAAAGCGTGGTAAGTTGACACAAAGTAAGGAAAAAAGTAAAATAACAGAAGATTTGTTAAATTAGGTGTCTATGCCAAAGATTAGGCAAACAAGAGCTATGATATTGATTATAGAGAGAGGTATACAGAATGTTAAGAGAGAATGATTTAAGAGAATGTCTGCACCGGATTGACCACAAGGGTTATCCGGCATATAAAGATACAAAAGGACAATATCAGTTTGGAGGATATATCCTGTCGATTGATCATGTGCAGGGAGATCCCTTTGCGGCTCCATCTAAGGTGAGTGTGATCGTAGATGGTAAACAGGCGGCATTTGATGAATCCTTATATGATACGGCATGGAAACGAATTGCTTTACAGGACGTGATATTGAGAAAGTTAGCAGCCAAGGTACATGCCTATTCTTTTAAGGCGAAAGGTTCCGGAAAGAGTGGATTGATCAGTGTAAGTAATCCGGGACAGGAGATTCTTGAACGAAGTGCGTGTATGATGGATCCTGCATCTGGCAAAGTTACGGTACGAATGGAGATTGGGTTCCCTGCAAATGGAAGAACGATCAATGCGAGAGAATTAGAGAAGATATTATATGAGTTCCTTCCGGCGTGCGTGAAGCAGACATTGTATGCTAATGCTTATGCACCGAAAGAGCTGCAGAATGCCGCAAATCTTGCAGAAGACCAGCATTATATTCGCAAACAGTTAAAAGAACAGGGCTTGGTGGCGTTTGTAGCAAATGGAGCAATATTACCACGAAAGTCAGGAGTATCCATGCTTCCTATGAAGGATGCGGTAGCATTTCAGTCGCCGGACAGCATGGAGGTAACGATGAATCTTCCACATGCAGGAGTTATCAAAGGTATGGGAATCCGAAAAGGTGTCACCTTGATTGTGGGTGGTGGATATCACGGAAAGTCAACGTTGTTAAAGGCATTAGAATTAGGGGTATATGATCACATTGCAGGAGATGGAAGAGAATATGTCATCACGGATGATTCTGCTATGAAGCTGCGGGCAGAGGACGGTAGAAGTATACAGAATGTAGATATTTCCATGTTTATCCGAAATCTTCCGAATAGCAAGGATACAGTGTCATTCTACACAGAAGATGCCAGCGGAAGTACGTCGCAGGCGGCGAATACCGTGGAGGCGATCGAGATGGGTTCTTCTGTATTTCTGATTGATGAAGATACCAGTGCGACGAATTTCATGATAAGGGATGAATTGATGCAGCGTGTTGTACAGAGGGATGTCGAGCCGATCATTCCATTTATTGACAGGGTACAGGAATTGTATGAAAGCTATGGAATCTCCACGATCTTAGTAGCGGGAAGCTGCGGCTCATATTTCCATAAAGCGGATACTATCTTGCAGATGAATCGTTATGAGCCGATGGAGATTACAGCATTTGCCAAGAAAGAGGCAGAGAATTTCCCTATGCCGATTGAACAGGTAGAACTGTCTAAGAGACCAGGAATGGAGCGTGTTGTTAAGGCAGATACGGCATTCCAGAAAGATAATCGTATTAAGATGAAGACGATGGGAAGAGACGGAATTTCAATCAATAAAGAGACGGTAGATCTGCGTTATGTGGAACAACTTGTGGATACCGAACAATTAAATGCACTAGCACATATTCTCAAATACATGAAACTGCATGTATTTATGGGAAAGACTACGTTACAGGATGGTGTAGAGCAATTATACCGGCAGATGCAGCAGAAGGGATTTGCAGCATTTTGCGGTAATAATATTCCGGGTAATCTGGTATTGCCTAGAAAGCAGGAGATATATGCCATGTTGAACCGGTGCCGGAACTTGATAAAAATGTAATAAAAAGACAACAGGAAACATTTTCTCCTATACTTTCAAGACATCAGAGAATGCTGCTAATACTTCATATAACGCAGAAGGTGGTGGAACTGTAATATTAGGAGCAGAAAATAAAGTTGATAC
>USBM01000276.1 GCA_900552885.1 uncultured Clostridium sp.
CCGGATCACTAAGTCCTACTTTCGTACCTGCTCGACCAGTTAGCAGACAAGCTATGTATTTCCCGTGAACAGGCAACAAGAGCGGTTGCCCCGCTTGCCGAACGCCAGCTCATCTTCCGCAATACGCATGACACGAATCGACGCCAGCTTGATGTCAGCTTATCAAACTCCGGTATCCGGCTACTGACAGAATTAAAGCAGGAATACCGGCAAAGATTCACTATTTCCCTTGCCTCTTTATCAGAAGCCGAGAAACAGACCTTTATCATCCAATTAATGGTGTCATTTTTATATATTCTATTTTCCCAACATTACACGGGTCATCTGAACACATACTGTAGGCAGCATTGCCAGCAGGAAAATGGTTCCGATCTGCGGCATCGTCAGCACTGCTACCTCAAACATCTGTCGCAATCCCGGAATACTGATGACACATCCTAGCAGCAGTACCCCTATTCCAAATGCACCCACGCTCCACGGATTACTGAACAGACCTGATCTTACAAGCGATTTTCTACTCCGACAATTGAACCCATGGAATAATCTGGCCAATGTCAGCGTTGCAAAAGCCATAGTACTCGCATACTTCACACCTTCTTGCATCCCGACATAAAATGCCACGATCGTAACCGCTGCGATCATAAACCCATACCCTAATAGATGTGCCACAAATTTGGAAGTCATAATTCCCTCTTTCGTATCTCGCGGCTTTTCCCTGAGTAATGTCTGATCCGCAGTTTCCATTCCTATTGCCAATGCCGGCAGCGAATCTGTAAGCAGATTAATAAATAACAAATGTACCGGTGCAAACGGAGCAGGAAGTGCTGCCACACAGCAATATAAAACAGTAAGAATACCGGCCATATTACCGGAGAGCAGGAACTGAATCGCATTCTGGATATTCCGATACACACTCCTCCCATTACTGACCGCCTTGATGATCGTTGCAAAATTATCATCAGAAAGAATCATCGCTGCCGCATCCTTTGACACTTCTGTTCCCGTAATTCCCATTGCTACTCCGATATCCGCTTTCTTAAGCGCCGGTGCATCATTTACCCCGTCTCCTGTCATAGCTACTACCGCACCTCTTCTCTGCCAGGCATCCACAATTCGGATCTTATTCTCCGGAGAAACTCTGGCATACACCGAGATATCAGAAAGGATACCATCTAACTCGTTATCTGTCATAGCATCTAATTCCTGTCCTGTTACTGCCATATCCCCCTCTTCCCATATACCAATCTGTTTTGCAATTGCAGTTGCAGTTACCTTATGATCCCCTGTGATCATCACCGTACGGATTCCCGCTGATCCGGCATCCGCAACGGCCTGTACAGATTCCTCTCTTGGCGGATCCATCATTGCTACCAATCCTATAAATATATAATCCTCTTCTGTTTCTAAGCATAGTGCTTCATCCTCCACAGACTCCTTATACACAAAAGTAAGCACCCTGAGTCCATTCTGTGAGAATTCCTCATTTTGCCGCAAGATAGCATTCCGTTGTTCATTCGTGATTGCCATAACACCATCTTCCGTCAAAATTCCGGTGATTCTTGGCAAAAGCATATCCAATGCTCCTTTTGTAAAGACCGTATGAACACCATGTACAAGATACTTCGTACTCATCATCTTCCGTTCCGAATCAAACGGAAGTTCCTCTAATCTCGGCATCATTTGCCGTATATCTTCCTCATCCAGCTCAACAGATGTATGGTGAAACGCAGCTCTCGCCATTGCAAGCAGACACGCCTCTGTGGGATCTCCGATCTGTTTTTCACCCTGTAAGGAAGAATCATTGTTCAATATTGCATTATAGAGCAGATAGCGATGACTTCGTTTTTGAAGATTCATATCTTCCGGCTTGATTATCTTTCCCTCCAGATACAAACTTGTCACGGTCATCTTATTCTGTGTCAGTGTACCTGTCTTATCCGAACAGATCACGGACACACATCCAAGACTTTCCACTGCTTTCAATTCTTTCATAATGGCACCCTCTGCTGCCATTTTCTGCGTCCCCATTGCCTGTACAATCGTAATAATGGAACTTAACGCTTCCGGTATTGCCGCCACTGCCAATGCCACAGCAAACATCAACGCATCTAAGATTGGAGTCTTTTGATATATCTGCAAACCAAACACAACAACACAGATTCCCATAATCACTGCTGCTAATCTCTTACTGAATTCGTCCATACTTCTTTGCAACGGTGTTTTCTTATCTTTTGCCCCGTTCATAAGGTCTGCAATCTTTCCCATTTCTGTGTTCATACCGGTTTCCGTTACCAGCACTTCCGCCCTGCCATATGTAACAAGCGTTCCCGAATATACCATATTGAGTCGATCTGCAAGCGGAACTTCTTCTCCGATCCGATAATCAACTTTATCTACATTGGCAGACTCTCCTGTTAATGCACTTTCATTCACCTGCAAAGAGAAATTATTAAAGATCCTTCCATCCGCAACAACCGTATCCCCTGCCTCTAAGACTACAATATCTCCCGGTACAACATCCTTTGAC
>USBM01000277.1 GCA_900552885.1 uncultured Clostridium sp.
GCCAACGGCTATTTTATCATCTGGTTGAATCATATCATATTTTTGAATACATTGCCGCAGGTAACTAAGTAATTTTTGTGTATCCATTTTTGTATTTCCTTTCATTTCAATCTGTGCAAACTTGACAGGGATAGCAGAATATGTTATCGTATGTTTTGAATCAAACTATTCGCAAAACCCAAGTTTAACGAATAGTTTGCATGTTTTTTGCAATAAGTATTGGCTAATTATTGTAACATAGGCAGATATCTGTTTATATTACATTGTTTCTATTATAGCACAGATATACTCTGTTGCCTGTATATATTTCTATTAAAGGAGATGTTTTTATGGCAGATAAATCATACCATCAGGAGGAAGCAATTCACAATGTACTTTTAATGCGTGAAGTATTAAGTGAGCTTCCCAAATATGTATCCACATACTTTCGTGCAATTGAATATTCCAAGGCTCCACGTACCAGACTTGGGTATGCCAGAGATCTTAAAACGTTTTATGAATTTCTTATAGCTACTAATCCGACATTGAAAGGAAAATTACCAAAAGATATTTCAATTGATATTATTGATCATATAGGGGCTGATGATATTGAAGAATACATGGATTATTTAAGGGTGTATATCAAGAATGGTCGTCAATATACGAACAATGAACGTGCTCTGAAACGCAAATTGACTGCATTGCGGGTGTTTCTTACCTATCTATATAAGAACGGACAAATACATTCAAATCCGGCTCTTCTGGTTGATATGCCTAAGATCCAGGACAAGGCGATTGTTCGTATGGAGGCTAATGAAGTTGCACAATTTTTAGATAATGTTGAATATGGTAACAAATTATCCAATCATCAGATGGCATATCATGAAAAAAACAAGAAACGAGATTTGGCGTTGCTAACATTAATGCTTGGAACGGGAATCCGTGTATCAGAATGTGTAGGCTTAGATATTCAGGATGTTGATTTTGATTATGATCGAATTAAAGTGGTTCGAAAAGGTGGTTATGAGGCATATGTATATTTTGGTAAGGAAGCCCGGGATGCTTTATGTGATTATTTAGAGGAACGTAAGGATATATTAGCACAGGAAGGTCATGAAAAGGCGTTATTTTTAAGCTCACAGAGGAAACGTATCTCTGTTCGCAGCGTAGAAAATATGGTAAAGAAATATGCTTCTATTACCACACCAACTAAGAAGATCACCCCGCACAAATTACGAAGCACATATGGCACATCATTATATCAACAAACATCCGATATATATCTGGTTGCAGATGTTTTGGGGCACAAGGATGTTAACACTACCAAAAAGCACTATGCAGATATTGAAGATTGGCAGCGAATGAAAGCGAAAGATGCGGTACAATTACGCGAATATTGGGAGAACTCAACACCAACGGATCAATAATACAGGAATATCAGGATAGCAAAGGTTTGGCACTTGGCTAATGTTTTCATTATATTATGATCATTTACGTAATTTATCAAGCAATTTCACAAAATAGTCCGGTAATTCAGAATCAAATTCCACATATTGATTCGTATCAGGATGGATAAATCCCAACGTCTTAGCATGTAGAGTCTGCCCTTCTAAGCCCTTTATTTTTGGATTCTTTGGCCCATAAACATCATCCCCCAATAACGGATGACCAATAGATGACATGTGGACGCGAATCTGATGTGTACGTCCGGTTTCCAAGGTGCATTCAATATAAGAATAAGAATCAAATTGTTCCAATACACGATAATGCGTAATTGCTTCTCTCCCATTTTTATGGTTAATTGCCATCTTTTTACGATCTATCGGGTGACGTCCAATTGGTGCATTTATTGTGCCGGTAGGTTCTTTGAAAGTTCCATAACAGATTGCATGATATTTTCTTGTAATAGAATGTTCTTTTAGTTGTTCTGCAAGCAATTTGTGTGCATGATCATTCTTACAAATGACCAGGATTCCTGTTGTATTCTGATCAATACGATGTACAATTCCGGGACGAATCACACCATTAATAGACGATAACGAGTCCTTACAATGATATAATAAAGCATTTACAAGAGTGCCGGATTCATGTCCGGGTGCCGGATGCACCACCATATGCTTCGGTTTGTTGATGATAATAATGGATGCATCTTCATATACAATATCTAATGGAATGTCTTCTGGTATTACATCTAGTTCTTTCGGTTCATCTACCTGTATATATATATGGTCAGATGGTTTACACTTGTAATTTGATTTGCATTCTTTGGCGTTTACCAGAACCTGCTTGTTCTGTATTAATTGCTGGATATAAGAACGGGAAAGTTCCGGTATCTGGCTATTGATATATTTATCAATTCGTTCGGATGCAATTGTTGGATATTCTAAGGTGTATTCCATATATATGCTCCTTTCCAAGCATCCTTGAAACACATCCATACAGGTGTTCTGCTCCTGATCCTATTATTATCTGCTTTGGCTGTGCTATTATCCCACGATACCGCATGAGATAATTTGCTATATTGTT
>USBM01000278.1 GCA_900552885.1 uncultured Clostridium sp.
AACGATTACGGTTGCAATCATGCCGGAAGCTGAGGAAGTGGATTTTGAATTGGATATGAATGACTGTAAGTTTGATGTGTTCCGTGCATCCGGTAATGGTGGTCAGTGCGTTAATACAACAGATTCCGCAGTGCGTCTGACACATATTCCAACTGGAATTGTAATCTCTTGTCAGGACGAGAAATCACAGCTTAAGAACAAGGATAAAGCGTTGAAAGTATTGCGTGCGAAGTTGTATGATATGGAATTACAGAAGGCACATGATGCAGAGGCAGAACTCCGTAAGAGCCAGGTGGGAACGGGAGATCGTTCCGAGAAGATCCGTACGTATAATTTCCCACAGGGAAGAGTGACGGATCACCGTATCAAATTAACGCTGCATAAGTTAGATCAGGTAATGAATGGAGATTTAGATGAGATCATTGACAGTCTGATAGCAGCAGATCAGGCGGCCAAGCTTGCAAAGATGAATGAACAGGAATAAGAGGTGGCACAATGAAAGTATGGGAGAATAACATTCGCAAGGTAATACCATATGTTCCGGGCGAACAACCAAAGGTGGAACAAGTAATCAAGCTGAATACGAACGAGAATCCGTATCCGCCTTCTTTAAAGGTTAAGAATGCACAGATGGATCTGGATCGTCTGCGCCTGTATCCGGATCCGGAAGCAAAAGATCTGGTGCATGCAATCGCATCTTATCACGGAGTACAAGATGATCAGGTATTCGTTGGCGTAGGTTCCGATGATGTGCTTGCAATGTCTTTCCTTACGTTTTTTAATGCAGATAAGCCGGTGCTGTTTCCGGATATTACATATAGTTTTTATGATGTATGGGCAGATCTGTTCCGCATTCCATATGAGACGCCGGCATTGGACGATGATTTTCATATTGTGGCAGCAGATTATTATAAGGCAAATGGTGGTGTAATATTTCCGAATCCCAATGCACCAACGGGACAATTGGTAGAATTATCATTTATAGAAGATATTTTGGAGCATAATCAGGATGTGATCGTGATTGTGGATGAAGCATATATCGATTTTGGTGGACAGACTGCGTTACCGTTATTGGAGAAATATGAGAATCTGTTAGTAGTCCGTACATTTTCAAAGTCCCGGTGTCTAGCAGGCTTGCGAATCGGTTATGCAATTGGTAATCCATCGCTTATCAAGGCGTTAAATGATGTCAAATACAGCTTTAATTCCTATACAATGAATTATCCTACAATTGTCATGGGAACTGCATGCATGGAAGATGAGGAATATTTCCAGGATACGGTTCATAAAGTAATGGCGACGAGAGAATGGTTTGGAAAAGAGTTGATCCGATTAGGGTTTACTTTTGAGAAATCTTATGCAAACTTTATTTTTGCAAAGCATAAGAGTGTTCCGGCAAATGAGATATTTGAGGCTGCGAAGAAGGCGAATATTTTTGTAAGATACTTTAATAAGCCAAGAATTAGTGATTATCTTCGAATCTCTATTGGAACGGACGATGAGATGAAGGCGTTTGTTACATTTTTAGAACAATATCTGCAACAATCGTGAAAAATCTGTAAACTACAGATAGAATATTGACGTATACATAGAAATCCATTATAGTATAGATACATGTAATGGATTTCTATTTTTCTATGGGATATATATCATATCCGTTTTTCTATGTATGATTTACATACTTTTGTTGTTTCCTTTGATTATGAAGGAGATAAAAGATGGAATATCAAGATTTTTTAGAGTATATTAAGAATCATATTGTGCAGGTATTAGGTCAGTATCGTCATGCAACCGGCAAAGAAGATGTTACCTTTGAACCGGGTGAATATGAAGTCATATTGCAGAAGATTTCTAAGAATAATGGCATTATGTTAGATGCCGTTACCCTATATAGGGAGGGACAGAAGATTAGCCCGAATATATATGTGAATACATATTACGAACAGTATCAGATGGGACGTCCGATTGATGGGATCATGCAGCAGATGATACTCGATTATGAAGAGAAGATGACAGAGGCAGATATGTTACAGGTGGATAACGTGTATCATTTTGATGAGGTACGTACCAAAATTATTGTGCGGCTGATCAACCGTGAGAGAAACCGGTTGGAATTAATGCATTGTCCCTATATTCCATTTCTGGACTTTGCGATTACATTCCGTTATCTTGCCTCAAAAGATGCAATGGGAGTTGCCAGTTCTATGATCAGTAATCAGGAATTTGAAGCATGGGGAATTACGATGGAAGAATTATATGAGATTGCTATTTGTAATACGATGCAGCATTTTCCATGGAAGATGGATTCTCTTGCAACGGTGATTGCAGATTGTCTGTCGAAGGATATGATGAAGTTATTGTCTGAGGATGTTTATCAGGCAATGGTAGAGGTCATGAATCAACAGTGTGGAGTGAATATGTATGTACTCACGAATGATGTCGGAATCAATGGAGCCACTTGTATTTTG
>USBM01000279.1 GCA_900552885.1 uncultured Clostridium sp.
ATCCGGTAATATATCTTCTTCTGTCCTGACATGTAGCCAGACTATTAATATTAACTACACTCAAAGTTCCGGAGCCTGTTAACGCCGGATGCGGCTTCGGGGGGGTGGCGATAAGCATAGCGTAGTAGATTCTGATGTGAACAGCACGAAACACAATAACGTAAATATCGGTTGCAAGGGTATTATTTCTTCTCGTCAACGAGGATTACTCCCGGCTTCGGATTCTCCTTCACCGCTCCTACCACCGGATGCGGCACATACATTTCTTCCAAGTATGCAATATCCTCATCGGTTAATTTTACATTTAATGCACCAACCGCATCATCAAGATAAGCTGTCTTAGTTGCTCCAATGATCGGTGATTCAATTCCCTTTGCCCACTGCCATGCAAGTGCAATCTGCGACATCTTGCACTCATGTTTTTCAGAAAGCTCATGCACGCGTGCTACCACCTGCATATCCTGTTCTTCCATCCGGTCATATTTACCCATTGCCACCCTGTCTGTCTTGCTGCGTAAAGAATCGGTTCTCCACTCCGGACGGCTTAGATGCCCTGCTGCTAATGGACTATATGGCATCAAAGATACACCCATCTGGTTACAGATTGGAATCAATTCACGCTCATCTTCGCGATACAACAGATTATAATGATTCTCCATTGTACTAAATGGTGTCCATCCATGCTCTTTCGCTGCAATCTGCATATTATAGAACTGATAACCATACATGGCAGAAGCACCAATTGCTCTAACCTTTCCAGCCTTAACAAGTGCATCTAAGGCTTCCATCGTCTCTTCGATCGGAGTATCAAAGTCAAAACGGTGTATGATATAGAGATCAAGATAATCGGTTCCTAGCCGCTGCAATGTTCCATCAATCTCTCTTGCAATTGCTTCCTTAGATAAACGTCCATCATTAAAATAAACCTTAGACGCAATGACAACCTTATCTCTTGCGATATTATTACGAATTGCCTTTCCTAAATATTCCTCACTTGTTCCGGCAGAATAACAGTTTGCGGTATCAAAGAAATTGATACCCAGATCCAATGCATGTTTAATCACCTTCTCGCTTTCTGTCTCATCAAGCGTCCAGTCATGCATGGTTCCTGCTTTACCAAAACTCATACATCCGATGCAAATTTTCGATACTTCCAAATCCGTATTTCCTAACTTTGTATATTCCATATAAGATCCTTTTCTTCTATCCTTCTTATCATTTCCTGATTTGTATAACTTATCCACAAAATAAAGAGCTATTACTTTAACTTACCGTATTCCTCATCAGAAACCGGCTCACACCATTCATTAGAGCACTCTTCTCCCGGTACTTCAATTGCTAAATGAGAGAACCACTCATCCGGTGCTGCACCATGCCAATGTTTTACTTCTGCAGGAATATTGATGCAGTCTCCCGGTTTCATCTCAATTGCTTCTTTTCCCTCTTCTTGATAATAACCTCTTCCACCTACGCATACGAGAATCTGACCGCCACCATTTTTCGCATGATGGATATGCCAGTTATTACGGCATCCCGGTTCAAAGGTTACATTGAATACACCAACCTGCTCCTTGGAAACCGGTGCGAGATAACTCTGTCCGATAAAATACCTTGCAAATGCATCATTTGGTTCACCAATTGGAAATACCATAGACTTTGCATGGGCGCGCATTGCTTCATCTTCATAAGGAAGATCTCCCTCATTCTGTGCCCATACTTCTTTGGCAAGATTAAATACTGCCCAGCCTTTTGGCCATCCTACATAAAATGCTGCATGTGTAATAATTGCTGCGATCTCCTTCTGTGTCACACCATGTGTCTTGGCATTCTTCAAATGAAATATAAGAGAAGAATCTGTAATTCCAGATGCCATTAACACTACCACCGTAATAATACTTCTGGTCTTCACATCAATATCCTGATTATTCCAATTCTCTCCGAAAAGCACATCATCATTGAAATGTGCAAACTGTGGTGCAAATTCTCCAAGTGCATTTCTTCCTGCTGCCTGTACGATCTTTCCCATTGTTACATTCCTCCAATCTTATAATGTGCTTACCCAATCTGTAATCTCCGTCTTTGAAGCATGGTTCAAAAGTCTGCCCTCTACAATCTGTGCGTCTGGTGCAGATGGCTGTAATTCCTTCACGGTATTACCGAATCCGCTTCCACCGGATGTTGCAAACAATACAATCTTCTTTCCCTCAAAATCATGTGCCTCTAAAAATGTATTGATAATGGTAGGTGCTACATACCACCAGATTGGGAAACCTAAAATGATCTCATCATATACGCTGATATCAATCGCATTATCTGCCAATTCCGGACGAATCTTCTTATCACTCATCTCCACACTGCTACGCGACTTCTTATCCATCCAGTTCAGATCTGCTTTGGTGTACGCAACCTTCGGTGTAATCTCATATATGTCACAATCTGCTGCCTCT
>USBM01000280.1 GCA_900552885.1 uncultured Clostridium sp.
TCTGAGGAAAATTGCCATAACTGTGACAACTGTCTGCATCCTACAACGAAGATCGAGGCGAAGGATGCTCTCTTGGTTGTACTTCAGGCCGTAGCTGCGGTCAAGGAGAATTTCCACAATGAAATCATTGTGGTTTAGGGAGATCGGTTGCAATAAGCTTTGCAGAAGGAGGACACGGATATGGGATATTTACAGGACAGAGACAGAAGAATTGCAGGATTTGAGGAGACATTAGAGCTATGTGAACAAGATATTATATTGTCACATGCTATCCGGCAGACCGGAGCACGGACAAGATGTTATCAATATAAGAATGGAGCGTTATGGAACAGGATAGGGAAAGATAGGATTGGTCTGCCAGGGATAAGAAGATGGCATTGTCAAGTGAATCAAGACAATATATTCGTTACCAAGGAACGATCCTTAGAGGCAGTACGGCGTATGAAGACTGCATATCCGCAAAGTCGTGTGGCGGTACTGCAGTTTGCATCAGGAACGAATCCGGGTGGCGGTGTGATCCGGGGAGGGGTAGGACAGGAAGAAAGTTTGTGCCGATGTTCAACTTTATATCCATGTCTTCAGCAGCATAAAGTTAGAAAGACGTTTTATGATCGGCATCAGCGAACCGGTGATCCATATTATTCGGATGCCTGTGCCTATCTTCCCGGGATTATAGGGATTCGGGATGATGTGCTGGGAGGAAGGTTGTTAAGGGAACAGGATAGATATATGTTTGATGTGATCACCTGTGCACCGCCTAATGTGCGGATTCGAAGGTGGGATGAGGAACATAAGAATCTGATGAAACCGTTGGAGAAACCGGAGAATATAGAGAATATAATGGAACGGCGGGCATATGCGGTAATCCGGACGGCAGTTCGGAATCATGTAGATATTCTGGTGCTGGGAGCATTTGGCTGTGGAATCTATGGCAATTCTCCACAGATGGTTGCGAATGCATTTAAAAAGGCTCTGAATGAATGCGGATATTCATTCAAAGCCGTTATATTCGCAATCCATTCAGATGTGGAAGAACCGCTTCAGAATTACAATACTTTTTCGGCCATTTTGTAGGACTTGTGATAGTTGGAAGGTGATTGCTGTTCGCCATTATTCTGGTCTGGAGTTGATTGGTCTAATTTGCGTCTCAGGCGTTTCATGACATACAGGTAAGCAGGCACTAAGAACAGATCTGCAAATAACCATGCGATAGGGCTGGCAAGTGCAACGAAGATATATCCAAAGGCAGGAACTAAGAAGAATCCTACAATGCCACGGGCAATCATTTCACATACTCCGGCAAGAATGGCAAAGGTGGAATAACCAAGCCCCTGTATCATAAAACGTACAACATTCACTAAAGTAAGCAGTGTGTAGAATGCAGCGTTACCAATCAGGAATACATAGATATAATGAATTAACTGTGTTTCCTTTGCATCTACGAATAGCAGGGCAAGTTTTTGTCCGAATACGATCATGAATAGGAGTGCAAGGATGGAATAAGCGAATCCTAATTTGATACAATCTTTCAGACCACGGTCAATACGGTCTAGCTTGCGGGCACCTACATTTTGCCCTCCATAAGTTGCCATGGTGGAGCCCATAGCGTCAAATGGACAACAGGCGAACATACTGATCTTTGTTCCGGCGGCAACAGCGGCGACAATAGTCTCACCCATAGAATTGACAGCGGTCTGAAGAATAACACTGCCAATTGCGGTGATAGAATATTGTAATCCCATCGGAACCCCCATGCCACATAAGCGTAATGCATGCTGTGGACTGAATTTCCAATCCGCTTTTGTAAATCCGAGTGAGCGGTATTTGTATACCATATAGATCAGGCAGATAATACCGGAGATTGCCTGGGCGGTGACCGTTGCCACGGCGGCTCCGGCAACTCCCATCGGTTTTACAAGCAGGATATCCAATACAATGTTCAATAGAGAAGAGAATACCAGAAAGATAAGTGGTGTTATACTGTCTCCGAGAGAACGCAGGATACCGGATGTCATATTATATAAGAAAGTTGCAGGGATGCCCATGAATACAATAAAGATGTAGATATAGGCATCTTCTAAGATGGATGCCGGAGTATCCATCCAAATTAAGATGTTGTGGGTAAGCACACCAATAATCACGGTTAAGACCGTAGCGAAGAAGATGGATACCCACATACCATTTGTAATATATCGTTTCAGGTTATCAGAGTCTTTGGCACCGAATGTCTGTGCAACAGGGATAGCAAAACCATTGCAGACACCAATACAGAATCCTAAGATCATGAAGTTGATCGAACCGGTAGAGCCTACGGCAGCCAAAGCATTTACACCAAGCATTTTACCGACAATGATAGAATCCATCATATTGTAGAACTGTTGGAATAATAATCCCAATAATAGAGGAAGACCGAATCCTAAGATCAGGGTC
>USBM01000281.1 GCA_900552885.1 uncultured Clostridium sp.
TCCTGATATAATTAATATCCCTTTATTCTGTTCTTAGAAGATAATCCCTTTTTCTTCAATAACTTCCTGTATGCAGCAAGTTTCTTCTTCGGCACTTTAATCACTGTCTTCTTAGAAATTCCCTTAAATGCTTTTTTCGAGATCTTCTTCATATTCAGTTTCTTGGACTGAATGATAATCGTCTTGAGCCGCTTACATCCCTTAAAGGCATTCTTACCGATCGACTGAATATTGCTTCCAATCGTAACTGTCGTTACTGTCTTATTCCCCTTAAAGGCATTCTCGTCTATATGTGTTATTTTATAGGTCTCGCCATTGATTACAACTGTCTTAGGAATCGTAATATCCTTTGCTTTCCCATTAATCGGAGCATTATAGGTTACTTCCTTCTTAACCGTATCGGTTACTTCATACGTTGCATCTGACTTGTTATCTGTAATGACGTCTCCATTCTTTGCCGGCTGCGTAGTTACTGCGTCCTTCTTTGGAATTGTCTCAGTCCTGGTTACACCACATACCTTGCAAGAATATGTCTTAGTTCCTTCCGCCGTCTCAGTCGCTTCCTTTGTTATCTTTCCATCATCCCATGCATGATCACTCTTTGGAATCTCTGTTATCTCCGTCTTTTCCTCACATCTGTTGCAGTGTCTTGACTTGCTTCCGACAGACTTACAGGTTGCCTCTGTATCCACTGTAAAGTCTTTTGAAAATTCATGGTCGAGAGCATCTACATCCGTACCGGATTGTAGTTTCGTTCCACAATGCTTACAACAAGTGTCGCCGCTATATCCCTTGCTAGTACAGGTTGGGTCTACTGCATCTCTCACTTCAGAATCATGTGTAACCTGAATTGTGATTGCAATATCTGTTACTTCTTCATAATTCTTTGTATCTTTCGGAACATATTTTGCTTTTTTGATAATCTGTATTCCTGTCGCTGTGTCACCGGCTTCTAATGTGACATCCTCATCCGTCCATCCAAATCCGGTTGGAAGCTGCACTGCCGATAACTTAACTCCACATACTGCAGAGATATCTGTTGGTACTTGGTAAGACGGAACTGCTTTACTCACCGTAACGTTAATCTTAATAGGTTCGGTATCGTTGTGATTCCGGTCACCAACCACCTTATAATACACACTATATGTACCGGCTTCCGTTGCGGTTGGAAGTGAAGTACTGTATGTTCCATCCTCACTGAATGCATACTGTAATTCTCCTCCGGTAACGGATGCATTCTCTGCATTGATCAATGTAATATTCTTTTCCTGATCATACGTCAGGTTTACTGCTGCTATTGGGGCGGTCTTCACTGTTGCATTCACCTTAGCAATTGTAAATGTTACCGGTTCTGATACCGCCTCATGATAGATTGCAGCTTCCTTTACCCTTACTCTCACATCATAAGTACCTGCATCTGTTGGTGCTGTCTGCGTATAAGCTTCTTCCGTATTCTTTTTGTATTCAAAGATTACATTTTCATTGTTAGTACCTGTTTCATTCGTTGATTTAAACGAAGGAATAACAATTGTTTCACCATCCCAATCTTTTGATAATTGACCAGATGCGGAAGTAATCGTTGCTGTACCTTGCAGTTTATCAACGAAAGTGTCTGTAGCTACTTCAAGAGAACCTTCGCAATACGCAGAGGTAACAACCACCTTGATCTTCTTGCCAATATCCTCTGTAGTAAGTGTGTAACTTTCACCTGTTGCATTGGCAATCTCTGTTACTTTCTCATCCTCATCTATCCGATACCACTGATAAGAATAAGTCCCCGGCTTTTCATTCGTAATTTTCTTTGTTATAACTGTTAAGTTCTCACCATATTTCGCAGTTCCAGCAAGGGATACCTTCCCGTCCAGTATTTTTTTTACAATCGTAACCTTTACACGCAGTTCTGCTGCTGTATATACGGTTCCGTCTTCTTGTTTCACACCGTCTGCAGTCACTACCAATGTATAAGTTCCCGGTTCCTTTGGAGTCGTCTCGCCGAGTGATTGCCCACCACTCAAATCACTAGTTGTCACATCTCCCTGATACCATGTATATTTGGGCTTTACTCCGCTATTCACTTCAAAAGCATCTACTCCAGGTGCGGCATTCGTATCATCACCACAATATACAATCTCTGTCAAATAAGACTTATTATTTATTATACCTTTATGATATCCTTCCTCTTCACAAATTCCGTTTTCATTAAAGGCATGTGCATCCATATTACAAATATCACACTTATTATCATATGCTGTTCCACCCTGACTACCATCATCCTTATGTGGTTCATATATATTTTTATCGGAATTCGAATATGTATCTGTTATCTTTTCTCCCGGTGCTCCTTCGGTTTAACAGGGCTGATTTGACAGTTGGCGGTGGCAAGAAACTTTCAGGACCTACCTCATAGACAAGTTTCAAATCAA
>USBM01000282.1 GCA_900552885.1 uncultured Clostridium sp.
AGAGGGACAGGTTGATGTACAGGATATTACAATCGTTACTAATGGAAAAGAAACAAAATATCATCTTGTTGAGGGGGATAATCAAATTATATTAAGCGTAAAATTTGGTAAAAAAAATCAAATCAAGATTTTGGCAGAGCAGGCAAAAATACTATCCAAGGATGATGAGAGAGAATTATCTTTTCTTATTTCGTATTATTTTGAATAATTTTAGGAATGGTGTAGAATTGAGGAGAATATGTTGAAAAAAGTATTAAAGAATGGTTTATTATTGGTATTCGCTCTATTGTGTATTGTATATCCTATATATATATTAATTGTCAGACCGGGTTTTTTTCATGGTCCGTTTTCAGCGGCAAGTAATCATGCGATGTATCAGGAACTGGTTATATGGTTACTTGTTATGTTGATTGGATTAAGGTGGAAGAATCTGAATTGGATATATGCTGTTGTAATTGTCTTTTCGTATGCACATGTTATGTTATTGCCAATGACTTTGGCGATTGGTTATACATTGCTGACGTATTTAATGGGAGTATATATCTGTGAAAAATTGAAATGGCATTCAAAAGGAAATATACAATTAGGAGCATATTTTTTGGGAATAGTCGTATTAACAATTCTATATGCTATATTATCTTTAATGCGTATTGGTTCGATTCGGAATCTTCGTATAGTAGATGCGTTGCTACTGATCTTATTTGGCGTGTGGTTTCTTAAAAGGCAATCAACTCCGCTCCAGACCTGGTGGAAGAAGAACACGGTGTCTGCTAATGTATATATGAAAGCGGCGGTTGTCGTATGTTTTGTTTTTTTAATGATTGGACGGGCAAATGTAAGTGTTGACGTAGATTCTGCATGGTATGGCTTACGTTCAGCCTATGTATTGGATAATCAGACTGGAATATTCGAGGATCTTAAATTAGTTGGTTGTGTATATACCTATCCGAAAGGATATGAAGTATATCAATTGCCATTGTCTGGACTTCCGTCATATGGATACGTATATGCCGGAAATATTGTAATGGCAATTATGGTATTATTAGTAGTATATAAGATTGCACGGTTATTCATGAATTCCGAACAATCTATGTGGGTCATGATTATGGTCGCTGCGATTCCGGGAATTATGAATATGGGAATTACGGCAAAGCCGGATATTATGACGTTGCTGATCCAATTATTACAAGTCTATTATTCGATTCTTCTATTACAGAAAAGAGAGGCCCTATATCTTGGATTAGTTGGGGCAACATATATATATGCACAATCATTAAAACCTACGGCAGTTATGTTTTCAACGACATTGGTTATTGCACTTTTGTTTGTCATAATCGTCTATCGGGTTAAAGTAGGGTGGAATAAGAATTCCTTGATATTGTGGATAGTATCAGGAATAGATCTGGCATTTATCTGGTATCGAACATACCTCTTAACAGGGATTCCAGCTACATCGGTATGGGGTAGGTTGTTTCGGATGTTAGGTATGCAGGAAAAATATCCATATGCAAGTGGTCAGATTTCACAATTTCGTCCAGGAGGGTTGTTTAGCCAGGAAGTAATACAAGGAACCTTGACTAGAATGAAAGAATTCTTCTTTGCACCGAACTCTGCGGATACGGATCATATTATTATAGCATGGGGATCAAGTTTGTGTATATTCTTTGTAGTAATAGCATTAGCAGGGGCATTAGTGAATGTACGACATACGGTAGCTATTTTAAAAAGGAATGCAGTTGCATGTTTTCTTGGTCTGTTATTAGTGGGGGAATTTGTTGGTTGTGTATTGTGCTTATGGGTGCTTTCAAAACCGGATGGTAATTATTTTATGTTGTTTTATTGCATTGCGGCAATGGTGGGAGCAATTTACTTACAGCGGATATTGATACAACAGAAAGTGTTTGTATCCAATATGGTATATTTAATATTTATACTATTTATACCGACGAATATTGTGTTTACCGGATGTGGCAATTGGGCATGGGCAGGGGCCTTTGATCCAATTGATTGGGTTAATCGGGGATTTGCAAACCATGAACAGGATACCAAACGGGCATGGAAAGCACAAGGTTGTGATAAGATCTATGATATCATGGTGGCAGATAGAAGCAATAAAGTTCTTGGATATGCGATACATCCCAATGTGGAACTAATTCCCTGTGTTATGGAAAGTGAGCAGGATGTGAGTTTCTGGGGAAATGCGGCATTGACTGCGACTACAGAGAATTTTAGGGAATTTGTAGAGTATGAGAATTATGATTATATATTCATAAGCAACGAATACATTACACCGGAGTCTGGTGCTTATTCCTATATGGATGATCTGATTGATGCAGGAATGGTAAAGAATGTTGTCACAGAGAATGGATTTGTCCTGTTAG
>USBM01000283.1 GCA_900552885.1 uncultured Clostridium sp.
TCTGGATCAACATGCGTATTATTATGCGGGATATTTGTGGGCATTTCCTATACAGCAATTTTTCATCTATTTCTTAATGGTGAGGCATGCCGTGAAGATGGAACCGACTTTGCTGTTCCTGATTAGTTACGCTGTGATTATCGGCGTGGCATGGATTATGACGGAAGTGGTGGATAAGATGTGTAAGAGACCGGAACGGATGTAGGAAAATAATTGTAAAATAGCATACGGGAGAAAGCCATTGAAAAGAAGAACATATATTTTTGGACTGATCAGCGTCTTATATATTGTATTATTTGCTACAGTTACGATATTTTGTACGAAACTGCAGTCCAATATGAACTTAACGATATATCTAGGGGAGAGTCATGAGGGGACGACGAACATAGCACAGTTATTCTATGCGGAGAAAGAGGAGAAGTTACTGAAGAAGGTGAATCAGAATCCTTCTTTAACAGATGTATTTGACAAAGATAATATAAGTTTTGATGTATCAGAGATTGATTTTGACAAAGAATTGGTACGATTTGATCCGTTCAATCGAAAACAGGAATTTTCGGTTGAGAAGGTGACTTTTTCATATGGAGAACATACTGTATTTACATTATCAGGAAAAGAGTTTCTTACCTATGTCAGTAATAAGAAAAATCTTGAGATTCAGGAAAATGGAGAGAGAATTCTATGTATGTCTAAGAACCAGAATCCTGCATTTATTATGAATCAGAAATTTTCCGCAACGATTCAGAAGTATGTGTGTATGGCTACGGTTGTTCCATATATCGTTTTAGCAGTTATTTATCTGTTAATTGGAATGCTGGAATGGTATTTCTTAAAGCAACAACAGAAGATTCATAGTCGATTCGGTTATGTGGGAATTGCAGTAACAACATTAAGTGTAGGGTTAGGCGTGATAGCTGTCTATGCTTATACATATTTCGCGGAGCATTTTGGACAGGTTCCATTTGGTCAGTTAGTGTACCATCTCCATACACCGTTGGATGGAACCGATATCTCTTCTTATGAGAATGTGATCATTCTTGGAGTTGTATTAACAATTGGTGCAATGGTGGGCTATTTATTTGTTCGATGGTTATTGACAAGAAACAGAACCAACATAACAATTTCATTATGGTTTGGATGTTTAGGTGTTATGGCGATGTGCTACGGTGGCATCAAAGCATGCTACCACTTTGACATCCCGGAATATTATGCATATGCCCATGCAAGTACCTCTCTTTATGAGGACTATTATGTCGATGGCAGAGAGGTTGACATAACATTTCCAAAGCAAAAACGCAATCTGATCTATATCTTTTTGGAATCCATGGAAGTGACTTATGCGGATGCAGTTTCCGGTGGCTCTATGGCGGATAATTATATTCCGGAACTGACTAAACTTGGATTAGAGAATGAGACATTTTCAGATGGAATGTCTTTGAATGGGGCACATCAGATATCCGGTGCAACATATACGATGGGCGGTCTGGCAGCACAGACTTGTGGAGTGCCGATCAATGAAAATATGGTAAGTAACGACACATTGAATGGAACCTAGGAATCTGAGAATAATTATCTGCCTGGGGTGTGGAGTATTGGAGATATTTTACATGATGCGGGATACAATCAGGAGTTCTTAATTGGTTCTAACGGTAACTTTGCAGGAAGAGCATCGTACTTCCGTGGACATGGGGAATATGATGTGGAAGATTATAATAAGGCATTAGAGGATGGAAGGATTCCGAAGGATTATAAGGTCTGGTGGGGATATGAGGATCAGAAGCTGTTTCAATTTGCCAAAGAGGATGTAACAAAGTTAGCAGATGAGAGTGAGCCGTTTAATATGACATTACTTACGGTGGATACGCATTTTACGGATGGATACGTATGTGATCTGTGTGGGGAGAACTTCAATGCACAATACAGCAATGTACTTGCCTGTTCGAGCAGACAGGTGGCAGAATTTGTAGAGTGGGTGCAGCAGCAGGATTTTTATGAGAACACAACGATTGTGATTGCAGGGGATCATTTAACGCCGGATTCATATTATATTGCCAATGAAGGAGCAAGCGGCTTTGATCGAAGAACATATGTTACGATCATCAATCCGGCAGAAGGAAAGCATTCGGAGAAGGTGAATCGTACATATACGACGCTGGATCTGTTCCCGACAACGTTGTCAGCTATGGGAGTTGAGATTGAGGGGGATCGGTTGGGTCTGGGTGTAGATCTCTATTCTGGCAAACAAACATTAGTGGAAAAGATGGGATTGGATGCATTGAATACAGAATTATTAAAGAATTCGGATTATTATACAAAGAAGTTGCTGTATGAGAAGTGATAGGTTTGACGAATTCTATAATTTTTTGTAT
>USBM01000284.1 GCA_900552885.1 uncultured Clostridium sp.
CTTCTGCATCTCCGTTTCCCGGGACATTGACTTACCTGATTGTTTCTTTCTCTCTGTTTTCTTCGACATAATCTATCCTTCTCTGATTTCTTTTAAAATATACTTTACCACGTTATTCTCTTTCAATCAATCCATTAATGTCCTCAATAATCCCATCTAAGCCATCAATAAATTTTTTAAGGCTGCGTTTTTCCATATCGATCACAAATCCAGGATTCGCACCTCCCACGATCCGGATATTATTCAGATATTTAGCAAGAAAATCATCTAACAACTCCGTCTTAACCTTAACTCCTGCTGCCATCTCTACATGCACCTTGCCGCTCTTATATGTGATAGCCGTAATGTATGCCTCATGAGCCTGCGCTTTCAGTTTGGCAATGGTCATAAGATTAAGCACTTCTGTCGGTGGTTCACCAAACCGGTCGGTCAGTTCATCTAACATATCCTCATAATCTTCCTGTGTCCATATACCGGATATTCGCTTATACAATTCCAGCTTTGTCATCTCATTCTTCACATACGTTGCCGGAATATACGCATCGATTGGAATCTCAATGGATGTAGCAAATGTCTCTTCACTCAATTCACCCTTCTGACGCAAGATCGCATCATTTAACATCTTGCAATAAAGATCATAACCAACCGCAGCCATATGCCCGGACTGATCTTCCCCTAACAGGTTACCCGCTCCCCGTATTTCAAGATCCCGCATGGCAATCTTGAACCCGGAACCGAGATCCGTAAATTCCCGGATTGCCTTCAATCGTTTCTCCGCAGTCTCTTTTAGCATTTTGTCCCGTCGATACATCAAGAATGCATACGCCGTCTTGCTGGAACGTCCCACACGTCCACGTAACTGATATAGCTGGGATAAGCCATAGTTTTCTGCATCATGTATGATCATCGTATTAGCATTACTGATATCAAGTCCTGTCTCAATGATCGTCGTCGTCACCAACACATCAATCTCTTTGTCGATAAATGCCATCATGACATCTTCTAGTTCTTTCTCCTTCATCTGTCCATGCGCATAGGCAATCCGGACATCCGGCATCATTTTAGAAAGATCTGCCGCTACATCAGCAATCGTATTAACACGATTATACACGTAATATACCTGACCGCCTCTGGCCAACTCTCTCGTCACAGCTTCTTTGATCAATTCCGGATTATATTCCAAAACATAGGTCTGAATCGCCTTCCGGTCTACCGGCGGTTCTTCTAACAGACTCATATCCCGGATTCCAATGAGACTCATATGCAAGGTTCTCGGAATCGGCGTTGCCGTCAGTGTCAACACATCCACATCTTTCTTGATCTGCTTAATCTTTTCTTTATGTGTCACACCAAAACGCTGCTCTTCGTCAATGATCAGCAATCCCAGATTACTGTAATCAAGATCCTTTGACAACAAACGATGGGTTCCAATGATAATATCCACCTGCCCCTTCTTCAGCTTATCCAATGTCTGACGCTGTTCCTTCGCGCTTAAGAAACGGGACAATACACCTATCTCGACCGGATAATCCTGCATCCGCTCTTTGAATGTATTGTAATGCTGCTGTGCCAGAATTGTGGTCGGCACCAGATAAGCAACCTGTTTGCCATCCTGAACCGCCTTAAATGCTGCCCGTATTGCTACTTCGGTCTTACCATATCCAACATCTCCGCAGATCAGCCGGTCCATGATCTTCGTACTCTGCATGTCTGCCTTCGTCTCCTGAATCGCACGCAGCTGATCATCCGTCTCTTCATATGGGAACATTTCCTCGAATTCCTTCTGCCAGATCGTATCCTCTGAAAATGCATATCCCTGCTTGGACTGCCGGATCGCATACAGATCCACAAGTTCTTTGGCAACTATATTCACCTGTCCACGTACTTTGGATTTGGTCTTCTCCCATTCTGTACCGCCCAGCTTATTCAGCTTTGGTTTCCGGCTATCTTTGGATGCATATTTCTGGATCAGATCAAGCTGTGATGCAAGAATAAATAATTTTGCGCCACCACTATATTCAATGGCAATATAATCTTTGGTTACCTGATCCACTTCAATCTTCTCGATTCCTAAATAGATACCCAGACCATGTTTCTCATGTACTACATAATCTCCAACATTCAGATCATCAAAACTATGAATCTTCTCGCCTGAATATAAAGGTTTTCGTTTCATCCGTTTCTTCGTCTTCTTCTGACCAAAGATGTCTCCTTCTGTCAGAACCACTAATCTGATATCAGGAACCGAGAATCCACTCTTAAGTCTTCCGTTTGTGATCATCATCTCCGATGCAGCCAGCACCCGGTCTTTATCCTCTGAGAAAAAACAGTTCACATCCTGATCTGACAGCGTAGCGGC
>USBM01000285.1 GCA_900552885.1 uncultured Clostridium sp.
AATTTTTAAGTTATATGATCTTGATCCGGAAATTGCGGCAGAGGCAGTCCGGAAACCGCCATCATTGGAATTGGAAAGTTTGTATGTAGACGGAACGTATCTTGTATTCACAGCGAATCTTTCAAAGGATGCAGAAGGACCGGCACCTGGTGGTGCAAAGGATCATGCACTTGTCAACGGGCAGGATTGTCTAATGGTTGATTTCAAAGAGGAGCCATTGGGTTCGAATCATTATGAATGTAAAATAGATCTGACCTATGCGGAACAATTGCAGGGGGATGAAGTAGAAGTTAGTTTGTTTTTAATGCCAGTAGAGGATTTTACATTTAAGGCAAAGATTGGAGATAATTTTAAGGAAACAAGAAAGCTTCCGGCACAGACTATTGATTTAGGAGTGGATGGTAAAGTGGAAGTAAACGAATTAACGATATCTCCTACTCAGCTTACCGTGCAATTGCATCTGGAATTAAAGGGGGATGATGCAATCCAAATAGCAGATGCATATACATTTTTTATGAAGTTAGTGGATAGTGAAGGGTGTTCAGATGCAGAGATGAAATGGATGGAAATAGGGGATGTGATAACCAAGGAAGATGGAACGGTGATTAGGGATATCACATTATCTGCAACCAAATTTGATGCAGGTTCGGATACGCTTACCCTGATTCCGTGCAGTTTTAAGACAGATGAAGAAGGAAAGCGCATTTCTGGAACGGAAGAATGGCTTACAGAGAAAGCAGTTACAATTCCATTAAAATAGACATTGGATTATGCAGTATGGTAGACATACTGCATAATTTCTTTCTGTATGGTTGTAAATTCAGAAGGTTCAAGCGTGTGATCGGATGTCATCAGATAAAGAGGAAGAGCCTGTTGTCCGGCACTTAAGGCAGGCTGTGTATAATTATAAGGATTCAGATATAATCCGTTACGTTCATAAAAATGGATTCTGCGAATGGCAAGTTCAGTTTCGGGTAATTCAACTTCTAAGCAGATACGCTTGGATTGTTGCGTCATCAGTTCCTGCAGCATAGCTGCACCAAGTCCTTGGTTCCGGTCGAGTGGATTGACTGCAAAATGTTCAATAAAGCAGAGAGAGGGCGTATCCCATGTTGCGAGAAAGCCTTGAATATGCGTGTTAGAAGGGTCAAGTTGTGCAAGGATGCGGTAACAGGACAAATCTAAGAGAGCTTTTTGTTCAGCATATGGCCGGCGCTCATCGGGCGGAAAGCTTGTCTCCATGATGGAATAGATTTCTTTAAATTGGTTTATATTAATATTTGTAAGCATGTTATTATTACCTCTTTTTATATGTGTAAATTTATATCTATGTTATATTTGAAAAGCAGATCATAGTCTGATACAATGTTTGATTGAATGAAATGGAAGGAGAATGACAAATGAATCCAATGGAACTTATGAAATTTAAAGGATATCTTGATACATTTAAAAGGAACCATCCAAAGGTGCCGATGTTCTTTCAAGCAGCAGCACAATCGATCGGAGAGGGCTCCATTATTGAAATCAGTGTAACTTCACCGGAAGGGAAGAGGATCTGTACCAATATGCGTGTTACGGCAGAAGATATGAATCTGGTAGAGAATCTTAAGAATATCAATGCGTAAAAGGTTATTGTAACAGATTAGACATACCACGATACCGCTTATTGTGTTTGCGGATATCTTCCTGAAGATAAGGATCTAAGCCACTATAATCGGATATGTGGTTATCCGGATGAGCAATATGCTCTGGCGAATCCGTTGTATATTTATGTTCTACATATGGTGTAGAGGCAACCTTACGAGGCTTGTTTGGTGTAGCAGAAGCATGTGGTGTCACATGCTTCTTGTATACCATATATCCAACGACAGCGAAGGCAATGAGCCATAGTACAGGGAATGCCATGCATAGAGCAATAGCTGTGATAATAATAGATAGATTCTTAGAGGATTGTTCTTTCTTCATTATTTGCAACTCCTATTCTGACATGTTGTTGAATTCATCTTCGTCTAATAATTCTTCAAATTTGTCTTCAACAGCCTCCCATTCTGCATCCGTTTCGATATCAGACAGTTCGACATGGTCACCATCCGATGCATAGCGATAAAGGAAATATTCGCCTTCATCATAGCCATCTACCGGTGACTGTGGCATCAAGGCGATGTAGAACTGATCCTTGATTGGAAAGATGGCTAATATATCACATTCTACCTCCTGATCATTATCTAGATATAATGTAATGGTATCTTCTGTAAATTCCGTATTGTTCTGTTTCATGCTAGAACCTCCTGTAATAAATATGATTGTATAAATGAAAGAGAGATGATAGAATTCCACCA
>USBM01000286.1 GCA_900552885.1 uncultured Clostridium sp.
GACCGTATCCTTTTTCGCAACCATCTCTTTGTACCGGACATTCTTTCTCGCAATTACATCCCGGTACTCCCGGTTCTTCATAACCAGAAACTGATCATATGGCATCGACAGGAAGCTCTGCAGATTCTGATATTCCAACGGGTTAAAATAGTGATCTTCCTCTTCTCCTGCCAGTCCTAACTGTTCTAATCCGCCACCGGACAACACATCATACAATTCCTTATATGCCTGTGCAGAACGCTGGATATTCAGACTATAGATCATCAGATTAATGACCTTATTATCAAATACCTGTTTTACATTTGCATCTTCAATCAATCCCCGTTCCGTCAAAGCTTCCTTTGTAGCCACCATCGCCTGATAAGCACAAAGCGGAGTCTTGGAAAACTCTGTCGTCAGGTTTCCTTTCTGATTGATCCGGTAATGTACCAATACTTCCCGCACCGCCACTATCTTATCTGCAAGCAGCAATGCAAGAATAGACAGGTACTGATCATTTGCTCTTTCTATATCCTGAAATTGCAGATTGTTCTCCTTCAAAAAAGATGCCCGAAACAGCTTATTCCACGGAACACTTGTTGTAAAATAAAGAATGTGTTCCCCTAATTCCAACTTGGAAAAAATAGTCTTATCCTCTGGCAGATATTCACTGCGCATATACTGTGGCTTTGGCAAATATTCCCCGGTCCGGGTATCATACTGGTCCGCATCACATACAACCATGTCCGCTGTACATTCCGCCAATGCCCCATACATCTTCTCGAGCATTTCCGGCTCAAACAGATCATCCCCATCTAAGAACATCAATGCCTGTCCGTTCGCTGCCGCCATTCCCCGGTTTCTGGCAACCCCGGCATTTGCTTTTTCCTGATATATATACCGAAGCCGATTATCTTCTTCCTGTAACCGCTTCACAATTGCCGCCGTATCATCTGTAGATCCATCATCTACCACTATGATCTCAATCTTACGAAGCGTCTGTTTCATCACACAACGCAAGGTTTCTTCCAGATAATCCGCACCATTGTGCACCGGTATAATAACGGATACATCATTTGTTATACTATCTGTTGTCTGTTCCATGTATTACCTCCCTGATCCGATTGCAGATTGTTTCCGCTGCATGACCAGTCTCATAGCTGCCTAACTGTTCATAATGTCTATTGATCTGTTCTACATAATCAGAATAATCCTCTGTTCCCTGCATCAAGGTTAGAATCTTTTCTGCTACCTGACTCTCTGTGACCGCCTGTGGAAATGGCCATTCCTCCAATCCCACATAAAATCCCGTCTGTTCCATATATTCCTCTTTATCCGGTACATACAGGATGCATGGCCGATATAAGAATCCATAATCCCACACACTTGACGAATAATCCGTGATCAACACATCTGCTGCCGCAAGTAGTTCCTGCATATCCGGATAATCCATCACATCTATCATCCTCTGTCCGGTTACCTGCACATTCATGTCCGCAGTCTGATAGCGATGATAGCGGTTAAAAAACACCCATTGTTCTCCTGTGACTTCTAACCGCTGTAATAACGCATCACAGGAAAGATGTGCCGGAATCTTACCGTACCGATATGTCGGTGCATACAACACAATCCTCGCATCCATCGGAATCTGATACTTTGTACGAACTTTCACATTCGCATCTTCCGTCTTGTGACATACCAAGAAATCATTTCGCGGAGTTCCGCATTGTAACACATCACCCCGATATTGATACGTCTTTCGTATCATTTGCTCTTCCTGTGCCCGACAGCTTGCCACAAACAACCTCATATTGTTTGCACAAAATGCCCTCATTCTCCTTGCCGACCAATCCGACTTGTCCGTCTCCATTGCAACTTTCTTATAAGCTCCACCACCATGCCATGTATTGATTACATATTGTGATTTCCGAAAAGGAAACCACGGGACATAGGAACCATTTGTCACGACTACCCTGGAAGTCAATAACATAGGAATAGAAGAAAGCGTAAAATGTTTCACCACTCTGACACCCTCTTCTTTCAAGAAATCATACTGTGCCGGATCTTTCACCGCCCACACATATTCATATTGTCCTTCATCCTGCTTACGCATATATTCATATATATACTTGGGATTACACGAATAATCATATCCATTCCCTCCCGTCAGCCCGGTAAAGAGAATGCGGTTGTCCTGTTCCTGAATTTCGACCTTGCCGACCTTGTCCTGCTCGACCATCTCAACAAAGGTGTTGTAGTCCACCTCCTTGATCTGGTGCTGCGCGAGCCACGGCATGGCAAGGAAATTGAAGAGAAATACCGCGAGCATGGCGACGGCGTAGTA
>USBM01000287.1 GCA_900552885.1 uncultured Clostridium sp.
CTCACTGGTTCCGGTTACTGTGCTTTCCGCACCCACGGACGAGAAAGATAAAGTATTAGCTCTAAATGCAGGAGCTAATGATTATGTAACAAAGCCATTTGGTTCAAGAGAATTAGTGGCAAGGGTTGCTTCGGCATTGCGTACGGCATCCCACCGGGCTGAGAATGGAATGCGCCCGGGTGGAAAATTCAAGTCAAGAGGGCTTATTATTGATTATGATGCACGGTATGTTACAATTGATGGAGAAGAGATCCGGCTGACACAGACCGAATATAATATTGTGGCATTATTATCAGAGCATGCCGGAAAGATGCTTACTTATGACACGATCATTGCAGAGATATGGGGTTACAAGGATGCAGGAAGTACCAAGAAGCTGCAGGTTAATATGGCAAATATCCGTAAGAAATTAGGAGCGCAGCCGGGAAAACAGAATTATATTATTAATGAATTGGGCGTTGGTTATAGGATGAGTGAAGGAGACGATTAGATGTAACTTCTTCGAAGCCAATAACTATTTGATAGACATTCTCAATAAGCAGAATTGACTATATACCCATATGGGGTATATAGTGAGTGCTGTGAGGGAAATCTGATACAGGGCGGATTTCTCAATACAGAAAGCGAGTGTGAGAATATGGTAAAGACTGTATTAAAGATTGATGGTATGATGTGTAGTATGTGTGAGTCGCATATGAATGATGTGATTCGCAGTCATTTTACGGTGAAAAAGGTGAATTCCTCTGCTAAAGCAGGCGAGACGGTTGTGGTTAGCGAGGAAGAACTGGATATGCCGCAGGTGGAGAAAGTGGTTAGGGACATCGGATATGAGGTAATCTCATATACCAGTGAGACGTATGAGAAGAAAGGATTTTTCCACATTGGGAAGAAATAAATACAGGATTGATATATTTATTTGTAGGTATTTTCTGTGGAAAGTTTTGAGGGAAAGATGATGGTTAAGGCAGTATTATTTGATATGTTCGAGACATTGATCTCACATTATAATTGTCCGGTATATTTTGGAAAGGAAATGGCAGCAGATGCGGGGATTCCGGCAGAGAATCTTATTCCGAGATGGCGGGCAATGGAAGCTGACCGCAGCATAGGAAAATTAACCTTTGAGGACACAATAAGGATCATATTAGAGGAAAATTCTTGTGATCAGATAGAAGAAAAGCTTCGGATGATCGTAAGAAACCGGGTGGCAACCAAGGAAGAATGTTTTCGGCATATGGATCCACAGATCCGTCCGATGTTAGAAGGCCTGCGAAGACGGGGGATCAAGGTGGGACTGATCAGTAATTGTTTTTCAGAGGAAGCAATGGTGATCCGGAGAAGCGTGTTGTTTCCGTATTTTGATGCAGTGTGCCTGTCCTATGAAGAGGGCGTACAAAAGCCGGATGAGTTGATATACAGACGGTGTATGGAGAAGCTTTCTGTGTCACCGGAGGAATGTATCTATGTTGGTGATGGTGGAAGCAACGAGCTTGTGACAGCAAAGCAGCTTGGAATGCGGGCAATGCAGGCAGTCTGGTATCTCAAAGAAGGAACGATGCAGCCCACGACAAGAATGGCAGGGTATGAACAGTTAGAACAGCCACTGGATCTGTTACAGATTGCAAGTGGGATCCCGGCATCGGTATTTATTGCACCAAGTGCCGATGTGATAGGAAATCTGGAAGTGGGAGAGAATGCCGGGATCTGGTATCATGCAACCGTTCGTGCGGATTCGGATCATATTACGATTGGCAAAGGGACGAATGTGCAGGATAACTGTGTACTCCATGTAGATGAAGGACATCCGTTGACAATTGGAGATTATGTGACGATCGGACATGGGGCAATTGTACATGGTTGCAGTGTGGGAGATGGTACGCTGATCGGTATGGGTGCCATTTTGCTAAATGATTGTAAGATTGGGAAGAATTGTATCATTGGAGCAGGTGCATTAGTAACTGGCGGGGTAGAGATTCCGAATGATTCGGTTGTATTAGGAAATCCGGGGAAAATTCATCGGAGTATTCGACCAGAGGAGATTGAACGAAATCGGGAGAATGCACAATATTATATCGAAGAAGCGAAAAAAATGATTGATTATTGAGAATGTGCGTGGTACAATAACTCATGTATGACAAAGACAGTGAAGGAAAGAGTACTGTGCCGGAACCATTCAGAGAGAACGACGTATGCTGGAAGTTGTTTATGGGAAAGATATAGGAAGACCGTTCCTGAGTCGTGCGTAGAAGAGAGGGTATCTCGAAGCGCTACCGTGTAGCTACGTTATAGGCATTGAGTGAAACATAAGGTGGAACCGT
>USBM01000288.1 GCA_900552885.1 uncultured Clostridium sp.
CATATTGCATAAAACTATGTAAAAAATCTGTCCTTAGCCTTCTAGAAACATTTACTCTGTCTCCGGTTATCAAATATATTATATTTTTATCAATTCTATCTATCTTAGCCATATTAACAATGTATGATTTATGACATTGAAAAAAAATCCTTTTATCCAACAACGAATTCCATTCAACTAAGGATCGTTTACTTCTATATTCTAATTTTGATGTATATACCCAGGTTACTGATTGATTCGCTACTATATAAATTATATCTCTTTGCATTATTTGGTATGTTATTCCATCACGAAACACCTGGATTTTTTCCATTCCTGCCATATGTTCCTGAACATCATCTAATGCTCTGAACAATTCCTTTTTTTCTATTGGTTTCGGCACAAATCGAAACGCTCCTATTCTAAACGCATCACGGTATTTATCTTCCCTTACAGACAACATAACGATCTTATAATCGATTCCCCTGCATTGCAATTTTGCAGCTGCTTCAATTCCACTTATTTTAGGCATATCAATATCTAAAAACAAAACATCTAATTTATTCTTTTGTGCCAACAATTGTTCTGCCGAATTATAATAATATAATCGACTCGAAGTATTATTTCTTAAATTGTATTCTGATAATACATCTTTCATACTTTCATATATATGTAAGTCGTCATCACATAGTCCAATCACTAATTTACTTTTCAAATTATACATCCTTCTCTCCCCCGTAACATGTCTATCGTTTCTCAATGTCATTTACAAATTATGATATTCTATTTGCCTCTTATAGTCAACCATTTTTTTAAATTATTCGACACTGTTTGCCATATACACTTTCGTAAGCATGACAAAACAGCACTGCAACCCAAATGAATCGCCGTGCTGTTTCCTTAATTATATCATTTATATTCTATTATCCCCAGACTTCGTCTGCAATCTCTTTTACCAGCTTTAACTTTGCCCACTGCTCTTCCTCTGTCAGTTTATTACCAATCTCACAGGAGGCAAAACCACACTGTGGACTTAAGTAAAGTCTCTCTAACGGAATATACTGTGCAGCCTCATGAATACGATTGATCACAAACTGCTTATCCTCTAATACCGGCGATTTGGTTGTGATCAGTCCGAGAACGACCTTCTTATCCCCGGAAACCTTTGCCAATGATGCAAACCCACCGGATCTCTCATCATCAAACTCTAAGAAATAGGCATTTACATTCTCCTGTCCGAATAAGATATCCGCTACAGAATCATACGCACCTTCACTCGCATAAGTAGAGTGGAAGTTCCCACGACATACATGGGTATTAATCACCATATCCTTTGGTGCATTGGCAATCACCTGATTATTAATATCTTTATGTGCCTTCTGAAATTCAATAATTCCCTCTCTCGTTGTTCCATAAAGTGTATGTCCGATCTTATCTGCAAACATACCCCAGGTACAATCGTCTAACTGGATATTTCTACAGCCTGCCGCATACAGATCGTTGATCACCTTGCCATATGCCGCAACAACATCATTTACCAGATCTTCATCATTCGTGTATACCTTATTGGTAAATTCTCTGTTAAATGGCATCGTAAACTGTGCTAAGAACTGTGCCGGTGATGGCATCGTCTGCTTTGCCACAGTATTCTCATCTTCAAGAGCTTTCACAAACCGGAAATGATCTACAAAAGGATGCTCCTTTGATAAACCGATCTTTCCTACAATATAGGTGTCATCTACCATAGCTGCCTCACCATGGAATGGCAGACCTGTTTTGGTTGGTGTATGTCCGATTCCGTCAAATCCCCACATAAAATCCAAATGCCAGGTTGCCCGACGGAATTCTCCATCCGTGATCACATGATAGCCTAATCCCTTCGTCTTCGCTACCAGCTCTGTAATCGCCTCATCCTCTACCGCTTTCAACAGCTGCCTTAAGTCTTTTCTTAAGACCGTGACCTGCAAATATATTATCACCAAGAACCATGGCAACAGTGTCATCACCGATGAATTCCTCACCGATAATAAATGCCTGTGCAAGTCCGTCCGGGCTTGGCTGTACAGCGTAAGTAAGGTTGACACCGAACTGGCTTCCGTCCTTTAAAAGCTCTTTGAATCTAGGAGTATCCTGTGGTGTAGAGATGATAAGAATATCTCTGATACCAGCACTCATAAGAACTGAGAGTGGATAATAAATCATTGGCTTATCATAGATTGGAAGAAGCTGTTTACTAGTTACCATTGTGAGTGGGTAAAGGCGTGTGCCAGAACCACCAGCTAAAATAATAC
>USBM01000289.1 GCA_900552885.1 uncultured Clostridium sp.
TTCACAAATTTTTAAGGTTTTGCCGGAATATTTGTCCAACAAATCTCATTACATTTTTGCTTATAGTTGCTCTAATTCTGACATCCAGAGGGCAACACTTGCATCACTTGGCATCCGGAGATCTCCACGTGGAGACAGAGAAACCGTTCCGACCTTCGGTCCATCCGGTACACAGGAACGCTTGAACTGCTGAGAGAAGAACCTTCTATAAAATGTCTTCATCCATTTCAGGATTATCTCATCCTCATATACACCCGCAAATGTCTTCTGCGCAATCCGATAGATCTTGCCCGGACGATAGCCGAAGCGCATATAATAATACAGATAAAAATCATGCAATTCATATGGTCCTACAATATCCTCTGTCTTCTGGGCAATCTCTCCATTTTCCGGTGGAAGCAGTTCCGGACTGACCGGTGTGTCTAACACATCGAATAATACCGCTGCTGTCTTCTCATCCGTATTCTCTGCATAATACTGTACCAGATACCGCACCAGTGTCTTCGGGATGGATACATTGACTGCATACATAGACATATGATCTCCGTTATAGGTCGCCCATCCAAGTGCCATCTCCGACATATCTCCGGTTCCGATCACCATACCGTTATTCTTATTGGCAATATCCATCAGAATCTGTGTACGCTCTCTTGCCTGACCATTCTCGTACGTTATGTCATGTACATTCTCATCCTGTTCAATATCCTTAAAATGCTGCCGCACCGCATCAACAATCGAAATCTCTTTGAGCGTCGCACCAAGGCATCGTGCTAATTCCAAGGCATTCTGATAGGTTCGGTCTGTCGTTCCAAATCCCGGCATAGTCACCGCAATAATATCCTTATGATCCATACCAAGCAGATCATAAGCCTTCACAGTCACCAGTAATGCCAAGGTCGAATCCAAACCACCGGAAAGCCCGATCACCGCTGTCTTACAGCCTGTATGTTTCAACCGCTTGCGAAGTCCCATCGCCTGTAATGTAATAATCTCCTCGCAACGCTGATTCTTCTTATGTGTATCGGACGGTACAAACGGTGTTCGCGAGAAACCTCTTGTAAGCTCTGTCTCTTCTTCTGCACATGTAAACATCACTTCACAGTAATCACTGCCACCTCTGTTGGCAAACGTAGTCGTCTTTCTCCGCTCTCCAGCCAGCCGTTTCACATCCAGTTCCGTAACCGTCATTCCATGCTCAAATAATGCTGACTCTGCTAACACCGTTCCATTCTCTGCAATCAGGTTGTGACCACTATACACCAGGTCCTGTGTGGATTCATCATTACCTGCATCTGCATAAATGTATCCGGCCATAAGCTTTGCTGACTGCATAGCAACCAGATTCCGTCGATACTGTGGTTTGGTTGCAATCTCATCACTTGCAGATGGATTGCAGATGACTGTTGCACCCGCTAATGCATGCCGTACCGAAGGGGAATCTGCCACCCACAGATCTTCGCAGATCTCTCCCGCAACCACAAACTCCGGCATATTCTCGCAAATCATCAAAATATCCGTTCCAAGCAACACTTCTTGTCCTGCAACATTCACGCAAACCGGCTCTTTCATTCCGACTGCAAAATGTCTTGCCTCATAGAACTCCTGATAATTCGGAATATTCGTCTTCGGAATCATTGCCAGAATCTTACCATTCTTACAGAATACTGCTACATTATATAACTGATTCCGATAAGAAAATGGCATTCCGACTACATACAAAATATCCATTGCCTTTGTAGCACCTAATAACCTTACTAATTCTCTCTCACATCCGGTCAAAAGAGCATCCTGCAAGAACAGATCTCCACACGTATAACCGGAAATGCACAGCTCCGGAAATACCAGTAATTTCACATGCATCTGTTCCGCATCCCGTATCATTTGCTCAATCTGACTTCCATTATATACACAATCTGCCACACGAAGTTTCGGTGCAGCAGCCGCAACCTTGATAAAACCGTCTTTCATGTTCCAATCCTTTCCACATACTTATTCTATACATAGCTTCTTCTTACATTAGATTTATCATACAGATTTTTTCCCCAATTGTAAATTGCTTTTTCGACATTGACAAAATCGAGCAGGAGGAACCCCTACCTGAAACGACCTCGTTGTCTCTCATCTCATGACTTCGTTGTCTACACAAAAAAGCAGGAAATCATGATGATATGCTCTCTGTGACTTCCTGCTTCCATTTTTAATTATTTTGTTTTATTCACAATCTCCTGCACCATTTCCGGTTCCGGCATAGAACGGATGGCAC
>USBM01000290.1 GCA_900552885.1 uncultured Clostridium sp.
ACGGGCCGCTAGCTCATTTGGTAGAGCACCTGACTCTTAATCAGGGTGTGCGGGGTTCGAGCCCCCGGCGGCCCACTCACAAAGGAATCGATTTGATGTCATAGAACATTGGGTTGGTTCTTTTTCATTATACGGCAAAGGAATTCATACCATGGCAGAGAAATATATTATGATTCACGATATTTTAAGTGAGCATAAGGATCGAATGTTGAACTTAAAAAAGTATTATCCGTTTTTCGTGTTGTGTGATACGACATTTTCCCAGTATAAGGAAGGTAAGTATTCGAATCTGGACATGGGCTATATTACCATGGCAACTTTGCGTTTTCTGATCAACGAGAACAATTTCCATGAAAGTGAAATTACATATGAGCAGTACGAGGCATTCTTATTAGAGATTCTGCACCGCGAGTTTGGCTTGACCGAACCGGAGGAGGAAGAGCGGGAGCTTTGCGGTTATATTTTTGACAAGATCAAGAATGATGGTAAGGCATTTACCTTTCCGTACTTTGATCCGGAAGAGAAGAAGAAAAAGACCAGCCGCGTGAAACTGATCGACAGCCGGATTGTCGATGGTGTTGTATTATATCATGTGACAACGGATGGGATAGAATTCTATTTAGATACGAAGGAGATCAAGGAGGAGAGTAATATTTCCGTGCAGCAGCTCCTACTTGAGAAAATGATCCGGTCCGAGAACTTTGCAGGCGGTATCGAGGTTGTTAAGAGAATCAACAATGAGGTAGGGAAGCTTTCCTTAAAGAAGAAGGAAGTGTTAGACCTGTTAGGATATGATGTGTTTGCCGGAGCGAAAGCCAGTGAGGAATATATGGCAACGGTGGCAAAGTGGTTTGAAGAAGAATCGAAACTGTTTGAGAAGAACCGGGCATTGATCGATAAAGCATACAGTAAAGCGAATTCGGAATCCGGTTCCGTTGTGTTAAAAGAGATACATAAGTTAGATACGGAGCTTAAGAAGACGATCATCCGGCACGGAGAACTGATCCGGGAGACGATTGAACTGCAGAATATTGCGGATGAGATGATCGGCCGTGCGAAGCTTCGCAAGCTTCGTCCGGTATTCCAGTTCCGGGATGCTTTGCAGAAGGCAATGAAGCAGGATAGGGCAGACCGGCTGGGGATGCTGATGGCACCACTTTTCATGCCAAAGCTTACGAAGTCATTTGCTGTGGAATCGGTCGATCGCATGTTAGAAAGTAAGGCGGATAACGCAGATTATGGAGAGAAGATCGAGAAGAAGCAGGTTGACGCAGACTATGTATATGAGGATGAGCTGGAAGAAGAGCGGATTGGAGAGAACTTCGGACGCCTGTTTGAGGAATTGTTAGAGCAGCTTTGGAAACACGGAAAGACAACACTACCGGAACTGATGGCAATCTATGAGATCAAGTTTGGAAAAGAGATCTATCGCAATGGAGATGTCTATTCGTTTCTGGTGCATTTAGCCCAGAAGAACCGTTACGAGTTCAAACATATGCAGGATAAGCAGGACACCTTCTTAGAGGGCATTGTGATGAGCCGGCTGAGTGTGGAGAAGAAGGACAAGTATGGGAATATGGTATTTGAGATCTTCTTTGATGTTGGCAATATTCTGAACTTCGGCGACACGAAGGATGAGTCATTCAGTATTACGGACATGCGGTTCGAGACGGTGTAGAATAAGAGAGACAGGATAAATGAGGAAGACACTATGGAAATGAAGAATTTAGAGAAAGCAACCGACATCTATGCAAAGTTAGTGACCGGCGAAGAGATCAAGCGTGGGGGAACAAACGGCAGTCTGTATGATGATTATTACGGCAATGCGGAAGTGTATGAGATTGTCGGTGTGTTGCTTAAGAAATTGAACCTGAACATATATGAATATAAGGAAAGCCTGTTTCTGTCCGCAGGAGAAGGTAACCGGATCTTTGGATATTCGAATGAAGAATTGAAACGGGCTATGAATCTGCGGTATAATAAGGAGTTGTATCTTTGTTATTTCATTATGTATGAGATATTGCTGGCATTTTATTCGGATTCCGCATCTTATCAGTTTAAGGAATATGTCAGGTTGGAAGATATCTGCGATGAAGTGACCAAAGCATTGTCGGTCTATACGAAGGACATTGCCATCTATGATACAGACAATGAACAGGAAGAAAGTTTCCGGACGATTGCATTACTCTGGGATGAGCTTCCGGCAAGCAGTAACGAGAATCAGGAAGAGATCCGGGCGTCGCGTGCATCCAAGATC
>USBM01000291.1 GCA_900552885.1 uncultured Clostridium sp.
AGTCAGGTAGGGCAGAAAAAGGGATATGATTTTAACTTGGACTACTTTGATTATGATGAATAAGAATATGACTTGTTGATATAGGTTATTCATTGTTTGAAAGGCGGATATATGGTACAATATAATAGATGTTACGTAGTGTAGACTTTTGTGGTTACGGGAGAAAAGTCTGATATATTTGTATATGTGGGAGGTACGTGATTATGGGATCTAGTGGAATGAAAGTGTACAACAATAATGAGATGTTAGCGTGGGTGGGGAATTTTGCAGACCGCATGGAGGTCAGCCCGGAGAAGATCAAGATGCTTAACATTTGTGGCAAGAAAAAGAATGTGCTGCCAACGATTGAGACGCATAAGAGAGTTATGATCTTTGCAGATGAAAGCCAGCCGGATCTGTTTTATGAATTGTGGGAAGGCGGATATGGCGATTATGATATGTGGATCGGCAAGGGTGTTGCTGCAAGTGATGAGGTGGAGACCTGCAAAGTCAAAGAGATGATGGACTATAAGATTGCAGAACCGACAGTAATATTCATCATCAATGAGAATACGAGAGAAGCTTCCAGATACGGTATTAAGAATGAATTTTTCTCAAAGGGTTCGGTGAATTATGTCGGACATGAGATAAGGGCTGTTATTATGAATATGCTTTCCTGTGATGTGGGAGATACGATCTGTATTGTTAGTGGAGAGAGTATCGCGATTGAGGCTGCAATTGAGGCAAGCGAGGGAACGATCATTGCAGTAGAGCCGGATGCACGGGATATGCGTGCCTTACAGGATAATGTAAGTAAGTTTGGAGTACATAATATCGAGATTATTTCGGGTGTAACGAAAGAGAACATGGCAAATGTTCCAACGCCAAGACTGGCATTTATTGTAGCATCCAAACGCTTAGAGGATGAGATCAAGGTGTTGTTAGAAGTGAATCCGAAGATGCAATTCATTGTGTATACGTTAGAGTTGGATATGCTAGTGAATATTAAGAACATTTTTGCAAAATATAATATTAACGATACAGAGGTATTACAGATTTCCGTATCTAAGACGGATAAGCGAAGTGTTATGGTTGCACAGCCATCACCTTGGATGATCAGTGGAACGCCAACGGAATAGATTACATATTTTTGTTGCATATTCATTGAAAGAATTTCACATATTAAGATAAGAATAAACTGTCACATAGGATAAGAATACAGATGTATTTTACTATGTGGCAGTTTTTGGTTTTATTGGTGACAATATGAGAGAATGTTGTTATGGACATATTGTTTGCCGTGAGACAGTAATTATGAAAATGAGGTGAAGATATGCAACAAGGCAAACAAAGCATTGCATTTGAAAAGCCGGTGTATATAATGGCAGCGGCGTGCATGGTTGGTCCAAAGGAGGGAGAAGGACCGTTAAAAGATACGTTTGATGTAATTGTAGAAGATGCAACGTTTGGTAAGGATTCGTGGGAAGAAGGGGAAAGTGAGATGATGAAACAGACATCATTGCTGGCTCTTCGGAAGGCGAAACTCAAGACAGAAGATGTTCGCTATATGTTTGCGGGAGATCTGTTAGGACAGTTGATTGCGACTACATTTGGTGTGAAAGACTTTGATATTCCATTGTTTGGTCTATATGGGGCCTGTTCCACAATGGGGGAAGCCCTCTCATTAGGAGCAATGACGGTACATGCCGGTTATGCAGATACGGTATTGGCATCTGCATCCAGTCATTTTGGAGGTGCGGAAAAACAGTTCCGGTTTCCGTTAGAATATGGTAATCAAAGACCAATGTCTTCCACCTGGACGGTGACCGGCTGTGGAGCGTTTGTACTTTCTAAAGAGTATGGCGATACGATGATAACCGGTATTACAACCGGTAAAGTAGTAGATTACGGTGTGAAAGATTCTTTGAATATGGGCGCATGTATGGCACCGGCGGCAGCAGATGTGATCTTTCAACATTTAAAGGATTATGGCAGACAGCCGGAGGATTATGACCGGATTGTAACCGGTGATCTTGGAAGTGTAGGGAAAGAGATATTATGTAAACTTCTGCTGGATCAGGGATATGATATTTCCAATGTGCATATAGATTGCGGAATGGAGATCTATGATGATCCGGAACAGGATACCCACGCAGGCGGTTCCGGCTGTGGATGCTCTGCAGTAACATTGGCAGGAAAGCTGTTAGATCGGAAGAGCGTCGTGTAGGAAAAGAGTGTAGATCTCGGTGGTCGCCGTATCATTAAAAAAAAAA
>USBM01000292.1 GCA_900552885.1 uncultured Clostridium sp.
TAGTACATTCTGAAACCCATCCTGTTGCAAAAACTGCCGGATTACATCATCTGCTACAGACACATTCTGCAGCAGATGTAAAGTATTCTGTAATAATGCAGGATCGGAGTCTGACTTCTGAAATACCGACATGATATCCGTCTCGGATACCCCTGCCTGACGCATACTATCTACAAGCTGTGACACATTTTTTCCGGTCAGACCGGTATCTGTTTCTTTCATGTATGTATCTATGCTCTGTTGCAATATAACTTCCTGCGATTGGGCATTCTCTTCCTGCCCCACCACCAGGGAATCTGCCGTATTGTCAAGTGTTAAGATTCCTTCCCGGGGTGTACCGGATACGGCATCCGATACCGTATTCCCATTTATCGTATTCGTCACCGTTCCTTCGGTTTGCAGATTATTTGCCCCCTTCGGATCGACCGGGTCGATATGCTCTGTCACGGACGCATCTGATTCTCCTGCAAATAGATTCACAATCTCCTTTGCCGTACAAAGCAGCGTCTGTCCATCCGTATCTGTAGGAAATGCCTTCACAAAATCAACAATTCCTTTTGCTGCATCTGCAATATCTCCGGTTAACTGATGCTGCATCCCCTGATACCGCTCATATTGCGTAATATTCTCCTGTGTGATCGGAATATCCATCTTATGAAGGGATACCAGTGTTTGCAAGGAAGTACCCTCAAACTTCATACTTTGTGACAGAATCTTTACCATATGGGTTTTGTCAACCGGGAGCCCGGCATCCATCAATTCCTTCGCTACTGTAAAATTCTTCTCTGTCGGAGATAATCCGGCCACATCTAATGCTTTCTCTAACACCTGTGTCTGTGCACTGTATAATGAGTCGAACATCGGCTTGATCAGAATCTGACTGTCCGTATTCTCCTTAACGGAAAAGAGTAGTTGATCACCTACGCCGAGTTCAACCCCGGACTGCAAACGTGCCATAAGCTTCGCTTCATTCTCTAATGAAATGGTAACCTTTTCTCCCACAATATCCAGAATCTCACCACGGAATACTGCACCTTCTTTCAATCCCGCAATATCTGCCGAAGCCCGCACAGATTCTGCCTGATTCGTCTGCTCTGTTTGTCCGGCATTCTGTAACCGGGTATCGTATCCAGTTATCAAACGCTGTCCAATCTGCATAGAACTCCTCCTTACACAAAGTTACCAATAAACGTCCGGCGATGAATCTCACAAGGACCGATGTTTCTTAATGCCTCAATGTGTTTCGCACTCCCATACCCCTTATTAATTACAAAATCCTGGATATACCGAATCCATCTGCACCATATAATGGTCTCTTGTTACTTTCGCCACAATGCTTGCAGCTGCAATAGATACACTTTTCGCATCTCCTTTGATAATTGCTTCCTGTGGGATCGTCACTTCCGGAATAGTAACGGCATCATTTAACAGGATATCCGGCTTTACCGTAAGCTTACTGAGTGCCATCCGCATTGCAACATAATCAGCCTGTAGAATATTGATCTCATCAATACACTTCTCGTCTGCAAATCCAATTCCAACAGCTACAGCTTTTTCCATAATCTCTTTATAGAGCTGTTCCCGTTTCTTTTCTGATAATTGCTTGGAATCATTCAGATAATAAATATCCACATTCTTTGGCAATATAACAGCTGCAGCCACCACCGGTCCTGCAAGCGGTCCCCGCCCTACTTCATCTATTCCACATATATATCGACATTCTGCATGTTTTCTTTCATACTCCTGCATCGCATATGTACGTTCTGCTTCTTTTTCAAATTCTGCAACTTTCTTCTTGGCACTTTCTGCAATCTTAACAACTCCCGCCCGCTCATCCGATTCCCAGACAGGAATATATTCCCGCAATTCCTCTATCGTTGCATTCTTTGCAATTTCCCGGATCTCACCAATCCCCATATCACAAACCTCCTATGATCAATCAAGCGTACCAAATGAAGTGATAGGCCACAGACGAAATACCGCTTTACCCATCAGATCCTTCCGTTTTACATTTCCAACAATATCAAACCGGGAATCCTCACTTTCGTTACGGTTATCTCCCATTACAAAGTATTCGTCATCCCCTAGTGTCACTCCGTCAAAAGCACGTCCGATCATTTCCGGCTCGATTGTCTCATATCCATAAGATTCCTCTAATTGTTCTCCGTTGATATAGATATTTCCCTGATGATCAATCTGGTGAGTCCGGGCGAAATGGCTTTGTTGTTAAT
>USBM01000293.1 GCA_900552885.1 uncultured Clostridium sp.
GGATTTTGAAGAAATAGACACATTTATAATGATGAGAAGATTACAGCTTACAGCATGGCTTGCATCTCATCAGGAATCAGGTCCGGTAGCAGAATTAAGTGTTGGCTGGATGGACGGAACCATGGAATTAGCCGAAAGGTATCTTAGATTATTCGGCTAGGCACATAAGAAATCTTCGTGACAACAAATCATGAACAACAATAAGGGAGGAAGCTATTATGGGCGAAAAGAAAACAAATGCATTATCTAAATCAATGAAGCTGATTTATGTATATGCGATGGCAACGGGAGCAATATTTACATTTATGTGTTACTGGGATGGTATATTCATGTCATATACAGGTCCCGGAACGTTCTTGGCATTTGCACTTATGACACTGGCAGTACTGCCGACAGCATTTGTGTATGCTGAATTCTCGACAATGTTACCAAGTACAGGTTCGTGTCTGGTATTCAATACGGTAGGTATTAACAAGCATGCAGGTTTCTGGTCAGCGTGGCTTATCATGTGTGCATGGATAGCCGTTCCTGCAGCAGGTGTACTTGGAATTATCGAATGGTTAAATCATCAGTTTGGTCTGGGACTTACAGGCGGCAAGGCAGTTATTGTCGGTTCATTGGTACTGTGCTTCTGGTGTGTACTCAGTCTTTATAAAAATGTTGTAGCAGGCAAGGTTCAGTCATTCATGCTTATGGCAGGTATAGCAGGTATTCTTATATGTTCATTACTTTTCCTGTTCAGCGGACACTGGAGCATTGCTAATTTCGCAGATTTCTTTACAAGCAGCAATGAAAAGCAGTGGGGTGGTAACTTTGCAACCGGTATTGCATGGGTTGTCGGTTGTTCATTTATGATAACACCATATTTCGGATTCGAGACAGTACCGGCAATGGTTGAGGAGGGCGACTTCCCAATTAAGGACCAGAAGAAAGCTATTCTTGGTTCAGTTATAACATGTGGTGCTATATATACAATTTTCTATTTCTGTCTTGCAGGTGCAATGCCTTGGGCAGAGCTTACTAATGGCGGTGACTGCCACCCATTCATCACATTTGAAGCATTACAGTACTGCTTCGGTGATAAGATTGCATGGTTTGTTCTTATAATGGGTATTGTCGGAGTTGTATTCCCAATTGGTACATCAGTACTTGGTTTCTGGTATTCAGGTGTCCGTATGATATACGCTATGGGTCGTCAGAATTTCCTTCCAAAGCAGTTCTCATACACTAATAAGTACAACCAGCCAACACTTCCTAACATACTTATTCTTGTTGTAAGTATTGGATTCATTGCAATGCAGAGTATTACAGCATTCTTTGACCTGATGGCATTCGCGTGTGCATTGTGTTATGTGATTACTTCAATATCTTCACTTGTTATTTTAAAGAAGCATCCAGAATGGGAGAGACCATACAAATGTGCAACAGGACTTAAGATAGCCTCTCTTATAATTATGGCAATTATCGCATTCTTCTGTACTATCGGTATCGGAAAGGCAACATGGTTGGGATTTGCAGGATATATGGGTGTAGGTCTTATCCTATGGCTATATATGATTCTTATTAAGTGGAAGCATGAAAAGGTATGGATGAAGACACCTGATGGTGATAAGGAATATTAAAATGTGAAGAAAAGAGGTTATGGATTATGAAAGAATTAGAGATAGTTATAAAGCCTGAGAAGCTGGAGAATCTTAAAAGGATTCTTGACAGTGAGGGGGCTAGAGGTGTAATGATTACAACAATATTTGGCTACGGTCACCAGAAGGGCACAGGTCAGGTATATACAAGAGATGAAACACCGGGTATCAATCTTTTGCCTAAATTAAGTGTAAGAACTGTCGTAAAAGACGAGATAGTTGAGGGCATAATTAACAAGGTATTGGAAGAACTTAATACTAACAGTTTTGGTGATGGTAAGATATTCATCAAGGATATTGAGGGAGCAGTCAAGATAAGAACCGGAGAAACCGGTAACGACGCTCTGTAATAAAGCTTTCTTACTTCCCTAATCTTTTTATAGAGGCAGCCGTCCTGTTTGATCAACAGGGCGGCTGCCGTTTTCTTGTGTGCCATATGTTATGTTTTTCATGGTGTCGGATTGGATGTTAGAACGGAGAGAAGGCATGTTGAAGTCCAAAATGGGAGTTGGAGAGTGTGGGATTGGAGATTAGAGCGGAGGGGACAAAGGAGAAAGTCCATAATGAAAGTCG
>USBM01000294.1 GCA_900552885.1 uncultured Clostridium sp.
GACAACAAATAAAAGATAACAACATCGAAAATTCCTATGATTGCTTCATTTATCATGTTAAACACATCCTTTCTATCTATAGTTAGTCTTGACTAACCTCTTTTTTATCATACTACTTTTTAAACCAAAAAGATACCTCATTATTGATAAACTCTATCAATAATGAGGTATCTTCTATACTTTAAATAATCCCATATTCTTTATAAAAGCGGACGCATACTCTTTAAACCAATAATAAGCGTAGAGGTATTATGCAACAATGCTGATGTTGTAGGCTGTAATATTCCGCCTACCCCCAACAGGATTAAAGAGGTGTTAAATCCAACAATAATGCGGTAATTCTTATGAATCCGTTTTACCAGTGCATTACTTAATGCCTTCAATGTCACAATCTCATACAGATTATCTGCACCGATCGTCACATCTGCAATCTCTCTGGCAATCTCTGCTCCATCACTGATCGCAATTCCCACATCTGCTGCCGACAAAGCCGGAGAATCATTAATTCCATCACCGATCATGATCACCTTATGTCCGGCTGCTTTTTCCTGTTCAACAAATCGCGCTTTATCCTCCGGTAACACCTCGGAATAATATTGGTTGACACCAACTTTCTTTGCAATCACCTTAGCGGTACGCTCACTGTCTCCCGTCATCATGACTACATTGGCAATTCCAACCTTACGCAGGGAATTTACAACTGCGAAGGCCTCTTCACGTAAGGGATCTTCCACACAGATCACGGCTGCCAACATACCATCAATTGCAAGATATAGATGAGAACATGCTGTTGGCAACGATTCAAATTTATCCTGCATCCCTTCCGGCACTCTACAGTGTTCATCTTCTAATACAAAATGATAACTGCCGATCACAACACGCCGATCATTAATTGTACTGGATATTCCATGTGCTACAATATACTCCACTTTGGAATGCATTTCTTCATGCTCCAACTGCTTTTCACACGCCGCATCCACTACTGCTTTCGCCATGGAATGTGGAAAATGCTCTTCCAGACATGCTGCAATCCGCAATAATTCATCCGGTTCCTGTCCATTAAATGATACAACATCCACAACTGTCGGCTGAGCTTTCGTCAAAGTTCCTGTCTTATCAAACACAATCGTATCTGCAGATGCCATTGCCTCTAAGAATTTACCGCCCTTTACCGTTATATTATGTAAACTTGCTTCCCGGATTGCCGATAATACAGAGATTGGCATTGCCAGCTTCAAAGCACACGAAAAATCAACCATTAATACAGATAATGCCTTTGTTACATTTCTTGTGAAAAGATATGTCAGAATCGTGCCTCCTAACATATATGGAACCAACCTGTCTGCGATATGTTCTGCTTTGCTTTCCATAGATGACTTTAACTTTTCGGATTCTTCAATCATAGATACAATCCGTTCAAAACGGCTGGAACCACCAGTCTTCTTCACACGGATTGTAATCTCTCCTTCCTCCACAACCGTACCTGCATAGACATATCCATCGTGCTCCTTATGAACCGGAAGTGACTCACCTGTCAAAGATGCCTGGTTGATCATTGCTTCTCCCTCGGTAACTTCCCCGTCAAACGGAACCACATTACCCATATGAATCACTACTTCATCTGACGCTTTCACTTCATTTGCCGGAACAAGAACTTCCTTGCCATCTATTTTCAGCCATACCTTGCTGACATTCAGTGACATACTTCTTGCCAGATCATCCACAGACTTCTTATGAGTCCAATCTTCTAAGATCTCACCAATTCCTAGCAAAAACATAACAGAGCCGGCTGTCTCCATGTCACCCCGAAGTAATGACACCGTAATTGCCGTCGCATCCAACACCGGAACCTCCAGCTTGCCTTTCAGCAACGTCTCAACCCCCATCATAATATACTTTGCAGATCGGACGAATGTTATTCCTATACGGATTGGCAATGGTACAAACAACTTGCTGCCATACCGAAGAACAACTTTATTCACAAGTTTTTCCTTATACTGTTCATTCAGTTCCCTTCCCGAGTTTTCTAAGAAACTTTCCGGAACTTCTGCCTCTTCATAATGGAACTGTTGTAATTTTGTAATAAGTTCCTGCCGTTCACCCACATATGTAATCGTCATATCCTGTGTTCTGGGTTCTACTTTAACAGCCGTTACATACATCTGTGTTGGAAAATGATATTGAAGGGTATCTGCTTGTCGATAGGAC
>USBM01000295.1 GCA_900552885.1 uncultured Clostridium sp.
AGAACAGGGAAGTTTTCAGCGTGCGGCAGAGATTATGAACTTAACACCCTCTGCAATCAGCCACGCAATTTCCACTGCAGAAAAGGAACTCGGTTTTCCTTTATTTAACCGCAACAAGAACGGTGTAACCCTTACCAGCTACGGTGAGAATCTGCAACCTTATATTCTCACGGTACTGAACAGTGACGCAAAGCTGCAGCAGGCAATCCTGGAGTTCAACGGTTTAACCCATGGTTCCGTTAAGATTGGAACTTTCTCCTCTGCCTGTAATAATTTCATACCTGATATTGCAACAAGCTTTTCCAGGTTACATCCCAGCATCGAGATCAAGATCTATCAGGGAACTTATGATGATGTCTATAATTGGATCAAGACCGGTGTTGTCGACTTAGGATTTCTGTCAGAATCCAGTTGTAAGGATCTTCCCATTACAACATTATACGAAGATGAGCTTATGTGCATTGTTCCAAAGTCATTTCATCCGCGCCATAAAGACTATATTGAACTTAGTGAACTGGAAGGTCAGAACTTTGTATCACAACGTGAAAGCACCGATGCCGATATTCAGATGCTATTGCAAAAACATCAGACAACCATCCGATCTTCCTGCCATGTTGTGGATGATTCCAGCACAATTGCCATGGTTGCCGCCGGACTTGGCGTCTGCATCATGCCTAGTCTGGTCATGAAAAATATGCCTTATGATGTTGATATGTATTCACTGCGTCCTACTGAAAAAAGGATCATCGGAATCTGTGCATTAAATCCCGAACTTATGGCTCCTGCTGTAAAATCCATGTATAAACATATTCAGAAATATTTCCAGAAATAATATAGAGGACTGTGACCTCACACAAATTCTACAACAAAATCCCGGGGAATCAAAGAACATTCTTTGATTCCCCGGGATCTCTTTCTATGCATGACATAACTTGATCTCTGTCTATTACTCAATCTTTGTCTTTCCACCCATATATGGCTGTAATACCTTTGGAATATTCACAGTACCATCCGCATTCAGATTATTCTCTAAGAATGCAATCAACATACGAGGTGGGGCAACTACTGTGTTATTCAAAGTATGTGCAAAATACTTTCCATCCGGTCCATCTACGCGGATCTTCAAACGTCTTGCCTGTGCATCTCCTAAGTTTGAGCAGCTTCCTACTTCAAAATACTTCTTCTGTCTTGGAGACCACGCCTCAACGTCAATAGACTTCACTTTCAAATCTGCCAGATCACCCGAACAACACTCTAACGTACGAACCGGAATATCTAAACTGCGGAACAGATCTACCGTATTCTGCCATAACTTGTCAAACCACATCTTACTGTCTTCCGGCTTGCATACCACGATCATCTCCTGTTTCTCGAACTGATGGATTCTGTATACACCACGTTCCTCAATTCCGTGCGCACCCTTCTCCTTACGGAAACATGGGGAATAACTTGTCAGTGTCTTAGGAAGTTCTTCCTCTTTCACAATTGTATCAATGAACTTACCGATCATAGAATGCTCACTGGTTCCGATCAGGTAAAGATCCTCACCCTCGATCTTATACATCATAGCATCCATCTCTGCAAAACTCATAACTCCGGTTACCACATTCGAACGAATCATAAATGGCGGTACACAATAAGTAAATCCCCTGTCAATCATAAAATCTCTGGCATAAGAGATTACCGCCGAATGCAATCTTGCAATATCGCCCATTAAATAATAGAAACCGTTACCCGCAACACGTCCTGCTGCATCCAAATCAATACCATTGAACTTCTCCATAATCTCTGTATGATACGGAATCTCAAAGTCAGGTACAACTGGCTCACCAAATTTCTCAATCTCTACATTTTCACTGTCATCCTTGCCGATTGGTACAGAAGGATCAATAATATTCGGAATCACCATCATAATCTTAGTAATTCTCTCCTGTAGATCTTTCTCCTGTTCCTCTAAGGCTGCCAATTCCTCTGAACGCTCAGTCACAAGCTTCTTCGTTGCTTCTGCTTCTTCTTTCTTACCCTGTGCCATCAAAGCGCCTATCTGCTTGGATATCTTATTACGCTCTGCCCGTAATGCATCTGCCTTACCTTTGGCTTCACGGCTCTTTGCATCTAACTCAATCACTTCGTCAACCATCGGAAGCTTCTCGTCCTGAAACTTGTTCTTAATGTTCTGTTTTACAATGTCTGGATTCT
>USBM01000296.1 GCA_900552885.1 uncultured Clostridium sp.
GTGCCCTGGTAATAATGTTCTTTTCAGGATGAAACCGTACCCTTCTTCGATCTAACTGCCCTGTCCGAATCAATTCTTCCACTAATGAATGATCTAATGTAATCTGTTTTGTTTCTCCCTGATGCATTACATACAATCTGCTGTCTCCAATATTGGCAACATACATCTTATTCTCTACAATCACTGCCGACACAAATGTGGTTCCCATACCATTTAATTCACTGTGTGTGGCAGACATCTCAAGAAGCATATCATTCACTTTTGCTATTCCTGTTTTCATAATTGTAATTGGATTCGTATACTTACATTCTTTCGCATATTCCACAAACCATGAAACTGCATGTGCAGACGCATAATCACCAGCCTTATGACCTCCCATACCATCCGCAACAATATATAGATTCGGAAGGTTTCCGACACTCTTGTCCGAAAAGAAGATGCTATCCTGATTGATGCTTCTAACCATTCCAATATCTGTTTGTCCGTAGGATATCATCAAAACCCTCCTATCCTATTCTGATTCCATATAGGCTTTTCTCAACTGTCCGCAGGCAGCATCAATGTCTTTGCCCATACCTTTTCTTATTGTAACATGTGTTACATTCTTTTCAAGTCTAAGTTTAAATTTTTGAATAGATTTTTCATCTGCCCTCTTGAAATTCCGTTCCTTGATCGGGTTTACTGGAATCAAATTCACATGGCAGTCCATTCCCTTTAATAACTCGCCTAACTTCTGTGCATCTTCCATTGTATCATTCTCCCCTGAAACCAAAGAATACTCAAAAGTCACCCTGCGGCCAGTCTTATCAAAATAATACCTGCATGCATCTAATACTTCCGCAATCGTATATTTGTTCGCAATTGGCATTAATTCCCGTCTTTTCTCATCCGTTGCCGCATGCAGGGATAACGCAAATGTAATCGTAAATTCTTCATCCGCTAACCGATATATCTCCGGAACCAATCCACAACTAGACACCGTAATATTTCTCTGACTGATATGTAAACCATCCTCGTTCGTCAGTAAGCGGATAAAACGACACAGATTATCATAATTATCTAGTGGTTCTCCGGTTCCCATTACAACAACGTTCGATATTCTCTGACCTGTTACTCTTGTAATTGCATATATCTGATCTAACATCTCTGATGCAGTCAGATTCCTTGCTAATCCCATTAATGTCGACGCACAAAAACGGCAACCCATCCGACAGCCTGCCTGCGAAGAAATACATACGGAATTACCATAAGAATATGGCATGAATACACTCTCTATTACGTTGCCGTCCTGCAAACGGAATACAAACTTATTCGTGCCATCTAGCTTAGACTCATAACGTTCCACTACTTCTAACGAAACAAAATCCTGTGCAATCCATTGTCTCATCTCTTTGGGAACATTTTTCATCTCTTCCACATTCCGAACCAGTTTCACATGTATCCAATCATAGATCTGTTTCGCCCGGAACTTTGGATATCCCTTTTGTATTATAGTATCGGTAAATTCCGACAATGTCATTGATTTGATATCCATCTCTACTCAACTTTCTTTCTAAACTTCGCAATAAAAAATCCATCGCATTTACATGCTCCGGGCAATAATTGTAGCATTTCCTCGTCTACAAAAGCCTGCAGGTTCCCCGGTATCAATTTCTTGATTGGTTCCTGTTCCAACGGTAAATGCGAAATGGCCCACCGTACATTGTCCCTATTTTCCTCCGGATTGATCGTACATGTACTAAACATCAGAATTCCACCTGGCTTCACATAGGATACCGCATTGGTTAAAATAGTCTTTTGCAGGTTCGATAATTCCAATAATTGCTGTTCGCTGATATGATACTTAATATCATTCTTATGAGAAAGGATTCCCAGACCGGAACATGGCAGATCTGCAATCACCAAATCTGCCCATTGTCTCTTAGAATCATCTGGGATCAATGCGTCCCATACTTTTTCTTCCATATTAGTTAGTCCCAATCGCTCCTTGTTCTCTTCAATCAGAACAGTCTTTTTCTCAGAAACATCCCTTGCCTCAATATAAGCTTTCTCTCCTAATTTCTGTGCAAAATGTGTGCATTTACCACCCGGTGCAGCACACAGATCCAAAATATGCAGCACTTCTCCATCTTTTCGTTCTGCCTCTA
>USBM01000297.1 GCA_900552885.1 uncultured Clostridium sp.
GATTATATATTATAGGCTGTTGAATCTTGTTGAAATTATTGACTATATACTTTTGTTGGTACAATGGTACAAATTTTCAACAGACTTATATTAAAATAAATATGTGGGAAGGAGATGACGGCGTGAACCAGTACATAGAATCGTTACGAAAGAAATGTGAAAGTATACCGGATACAGAACTCCGAAATATGGCAAGCAGTATTGACGATGGTATAGGTGAAATGCTCTTTCGTTCCATTAGCGAAAATAAGTCTTTTGATGTAATTGAAATGCAGGAAGCCTGTAAAGGAAATGTGATTCCGGCAAGTAGAAATTCGTTTTACCGAAAACGGCGCCGGTACATAAGCAATATAGAGCAGCGCCTGGCTGCCACTATGGCGAGTGTATAACAGCCACCCTTACGCAGGGCAAAGCGGAAATAATAGCCTTATTTCAGGCGTAAAATGAAAGGATGGTAAATTCATGGATAATTTACAAAACACCTCAGCAGAGGGCACACAGACAAGCACAGAGGGTACACAGAAGAGCGGAAAGATATTTACGCAGGAAGATGTGAACCGGATTGTGCAGGAACGTCTGGCAAAGGAAAAGAATAAGGCATCTGGCAACGAGGAACTTGATCAGAGAACAGCAGAGCTGGACAAGCGAGCCGCAGATCTTGAAGCAAAAGAAAACCGGTTAAATACATTGGAGATATTGCGAAGCGCGGGTTATCCTGATGAACTGGCGGATGTTATCAGATGCGGCAATTCGGAAGAACTGAAAAAATCAATGGAGATCATTGATAATATTATCAAAGAGAGGACCCCGGAAGACTGGAGCAAAGAACTGGATGCAAAGAGATCCCGTATTATTGGTACATCCATTCATATGCAGGAAAACGATGATTCTTCCAGTATCCGAAAGGCTATGGGGTTAAGAGGAAAATAACGTGTCTACAGAATTAGCTACAAAGTATTTACCCTATGTGGATGAACTTTTCTCTCAGGAAAGTAAGAAAAGCATTTTAACGAATGAGGATTTTGATTTTGATGGAGCAAAGACAGTAAAGCTCTATAAGGTCAATACAGCGGAAATGAATGACTATGGCAGGACTGGTGCAACAGGATCCAACTGGAGCCGATATGGTGCCGTTGCCAACCTGGAGGGAACTTGCGAGACAGCTACCCTTAAAAAAGACAGATCATTCACATTCGTGATTGATGCGCTGGACGAGAACCAGACAGGCGGTGCACTGAATGGTGCAACAGCGCTGGCAAGACAGGTCAGAGAGGTTGTTATCCCGGAAGTAGACGGCTATGTCTATGGTGTGATGGCAGCAGGGGCAGGGCATAAACCTGCAGCGGTAGCATTGACCAAGGATAACATCTACGATGAGATCATTAAGGCATCTGCTGCATTGGATGATGATCTAGTACCGGAGACGGACAGAGCACTTACGGTAACCCCTGCAACCTATCTGCTTATGAAAAAGTGCAAGGATATCGTAATGGAGACTGAGATCGGAGAAGAGATGCGGATCAGAGGTGTTATTGCCAACCTTGACGGAGCAATGACTATTAAGGTTACAGCATCCAGGCTGCCGGAGAACTTCGGATTTATGCTCTCCCATAAGTCTGCGTGTTGTGCACCTACACAGCTTGAAGACTATAACGAGCATAAGAACCCGCCCGGAATTAACGGTACTTTGGTAGAAGGGCGTATTGTATACGATGCCTATGTATTCGAGAATAAGAAAAAGGGCATCTATTACCAGGAGATCACTGCATAGCAGGATTTCATATTACAGTGGTATTGATCAGGGCACGCACTGATTGATATATATTTCTTCTTTTATGTTTATCTTCTTAAAGGTGAATGAGTTGCTATTTGCTCCGTAGAGGGCAATCAGAAAACCGCTTTCATAATGATATGAGGGCGGTTTTTCATTTGGTACAGATGTCTTTGAGAATAGATGTATAATAATAGTGTTCCATTGGGAAAAGCGGTTTCGGAATGGTAACCTCTGCGGCTGGCACTAAGTGTAAAATTATGTTTAGTGTCAGCTGTTCTGTTTCTTGACACGTTCGAATACACATGGATCAGCAGCACGGAACGGGTAGCCATGAAGAGTAT
>USBM01000298.1 GCA_900552885.1 uncultured Clostridium sp.
GATCGATGAGATTTGACTGAAAGAAAGGACGCGTATGAAAATGAGACAATATGTAAACAGTAATAAAATTATAGAGGGTATCTATGTGTGCAGTGCGGTGATTGGCGGAATAATCGTTACGTCCATGCCGTTATTGGGAGCGATGCTGTTAATTATTGCATTTTTAGCCGGATGTCTTATAAAGCGGGAAAACATGGAGAATAAACATGTGGGTGCGCCTGTGGTATATAAGGTGACTACCTGTAAGATACATGTAAAGACCGCAGCATAGGATACTAGGATGCGATTAGACAGATTTTAAATTCGGGCAGAATTAAGGACAGAAGGTTGGAATAGCAATTGATTTTTGGTATGAAATTAGCTATGATAACAGTAGGACTGTTCCATAGGAACAATAAAATATATGCACTCAAGGAGAGGATGGAATTATGGAAAATTATGTAATTAGCTGTTGTTCAACAGCCGATCTTTCGAAAGAGCATTTTGATGCGATAGATGTAAAATATATATGTTTTCACTTTGAACTGGATGGAAAGCAGTACGAGGATAATCTGGGGGTCAGCATTCCGTTTGACGAGTTTTATTCCCGTATGGCAAATGGCGCAGATACAAAGACTTCTCAGGTAAATGCAGAGGAGTTCGAAGAATATTTCCGGTCATTCTTAGAGCAGGGACTGGATATCCTGCATGTGAGTCTGTCATCTGGAATCAGTGGTGTTATCAATTCGGCAAATATCGCGAAGGAGACGCTACAGGAGGAGTTCCCGGATCGTAAGATCTATGTTGTTGATTCCCTGGCGGCATCTTCGGGATACGGTTTGTTGATGGATAAATTGTCGGAGCTTCGGGCACAGGGGAAGACGATTGATGAGGTTCGCGATTTTGTAGAGGAACATAAGCTGAATCTGAATCATTGGTTTTTCACTTCTGATCTGACATTCTTCATTAAGGGCGGCAGAGTAACAAAGACGGCTGGATTTATTGGTTCGGTGTTGAATATCTGCCCACTTTTGAATGTGGACTATGAGGGAAAACTGATTCCACGGTATAAGATCCGTACAAAGAAAAAGGTAATTCAGGCAATCGTAGACCGGATGGAGGAATGTGCCGAGGATGGATTGGATTATTCCGGCAAATGTTATATTTCCCAGTCTGCCTGCTATGACGATGCACGGGCAGTTGCGGATCTGATCGAAGCGAAGTTCCCGAAGTTAAATGGAAAGGTAGAGATCAATCACATTGGTACAACAATCGGCAGTCATACAGGACCGGGTACGGTAGCGTTATTTTTCTGGGGCAAGAAGCGTGAGGACTGATGCAACTGTCGGTGGCGCATATGGGAAATGAGGAAACGTGATATGTATAAGATAGAGAGCCATATGCCAGGGAGATTATATGGAAGAACAGATATACAAGATAATTCGAATTGATGAGGAAGATTTTGGCTGCGAGGGTAGACCGGAAGGACAGGAACCGATGGTGCGTGTCGTATTGGAGGCAGATACCGGAGAGACAATGATCGTGATGATGGAAGATGCCTTGATGTACACACGTAAGCTGGATGTCGGTGGACTGGCAATCGTAGGTGCAGATGGTTTGCTGTATGCACCGGGGACGGTTATGTCGATGGAAGAAGTGCTTGAAGTGTCGGTTGATTTTGAAAAGCAGGCGGCATGGATGGAGAATTACTGGGATGCGGTGGATGAATTAGAGGATATGGAGTAGTGCAAGCGATGGCAAAATCGGAAAATCAAAAATTAAAATTGTTATACATTCGGAAATTTCTGTTAGAACAGACAGATAAAGACCATCGCGTGACTACAGCACAGATTATTGATGAATTGACGAAACACGAGATCAAGGCAGAACGGAAGAGTATTTACGATGATATTGAATGTCTCCGATCGTTTGGAATGGATATCAAACGGGTGCAGAAGGATCGTACATACAGTTATTATGTTGCCAACCGTCCGTTTGAACTGCCGGAATTAAAGCTTCTAGTGGATTCTGTGCAGTCCGCGAAATTCATTACAAAGAAAAAGACGAATGAACTGATAAAAAAGATTGAAAAGCTTGCGGGAAAGTTCGAGGCATCACAGCTGC
>USBM01000299.1 GCA_900552885.1 uncultured Clostridium sp.
CAAAGCTTTCAAAGCCTCTATCACATCCTGAGACTGAAAGCAATATATTAGGAGTTGATCTTTAACATCTCAATAAATTCATCTTCTGAGATAGCGCGGCTGAAGAAATATCCCTGCAAGATATCACACATCTGACCCTGCAGGATACGTAGCTGTTCAATCGTCTCCACACCTTCTGCGATAACGGTAATTCCAAGCTGATGAGCCAGATTGATGATTGTTCCGGCAATATAGGTATCATTTTTATCATCACAGATACCGGCGATAAAAGATTTATCAATCTTCAAAGTGTTAATTGGAATCTTAGTCAGGTAACTGAAAGAAGAATATCCGGTACCAAAATCGTCTAAGGCAATATGGATATCTAATTCTTTCATGCGGTTGATTAATGCCAGGTTATGATCAAAGTTCTTCATCAATACACTTTCAGTCAATTCAATCTCTAAGTATTTGAGTGGCATAGAAGTCTTGTCCGGTAATGCTTCTATTGCTTTGATCAGACGATCACCTCGGAGCTGTGCAGTTGATACATTAACAGAGATACGCAAAGGCTTGAATCCGGCATCGATGATACGCTGGTTAAACTGGCAGGCCTCTAATAATGCCCATTCCCCTAATTCATCGATCAGACCACATTCCTCTGCGACTGGAATGAATTCATCCGGAGAGACAAATCCAACAATAGGGGAGTTAAGGCGCATTAATGCTTCACATCCAATGATCTCACCAGTGGAAATATCGGCCTGTGGTTGATAGAGCAGATAGATATCTTTGTTATCAATTGCATCCCGCAGGATATCAATTAGATCATTGCGACGGTTTACTTCATCTTCCATGGTGGAATTGAAGAACGTATAGCTGTTCTTACCATTGCCCTTGGAGGTATACATTGCAATGTCGGCATTCTTCATTAATTCACTTAAGGATAATCCATTCTGTGGGAAGAGGGCAACACCGGCACTGATCGTTACATGTACCGTCTCATCTTCTAATATAAATGGATGGGAAGCAATGGAAACTAAAGAATCTAAGAAGTGTTCCAAGTCTTCCGTTGATTCAATATGATTACGCAGGATAACGAACTCATCACCACCATTTCTTGCAAGAATATCATCTTCAGAGACTAACGCAGAGAATTGTGTTGTTACGGCCTGTAATAACAGATCTCCATAATCATGTCCTAACGTATCATTGATTGCTTTGAACCCGTCTAAGTCGATAAAAACAATGGCATGCTTGGTAAGTCCGTTTTTATTATTGGAAAGAATCTCATTGGCATATTTGAAGAATGCCATACGATTGTATAATCCGGTCAATGCGTCGGTATAAGCAAGTTTCTTAATATTCGCATAATTATTCCTCAATTCAGTCTGGCTGGATTCCAGTTCTTTCCGTGCAGTAGATATCTCGTTATAGTTTGTAGAGATAATATCCATCATCTGGTTAAAACTGTTTGATAATTGACCAAATTCATCTTCGCTTTCTACCGGGCAGTGAACATCTAACTGACCATTGGCAGCCTGATGCATTTTATCGTTTAATATGAGAAGCGGCTGCGTGTATTTGGTAGCAAGGCTGCGGCTCAATCCAAGGGACAATATGATTACGATCAACAGAAGAATCAGGAAGATAAATGGAAGTGTGGATACAATGTTGGAAAAGCTTGATGTGTTCTGGCGTGTAACATAGATCCAATTATATTCCGGCACGGAAGAATAACCATATATGTAGTCGTGTGTATCGGAAAAAGCACCACTTAATTCCGGGAAGTGTTCCTGTTTGTTGTTAGTGATCTCTGGAAGAACAGATGTTTTAATATGGTTCAGGAATAGAGTATCATCCGCATTGTGTGAGTCATACTGAAATAGGCAGCTGCCGTCTGCATCAATAATGAAACAATTAGAGTCATTGTTAGACAGATATATATTGAAATAGGCTGCAGCTATATTCGCACGAACTAATCCGATCACATGCTTCTTAACGATAACAGGAACAATGATATCCAATGTTCCTTTCCTCTGACCTCCAAGAAAGAGCGTACCGTCGTGATGAAGCAGCTGCGCA
>USBM01000300.1 GCA_900552885.1 uncultured Clostridium sp.
AGTTTGCGCCTGGTATGTTGAAGAATCTATCAGACAATGCAGGTTCTAAGAATGTTTTGCTAAATGCTAATCAGGATACAAATGTAACGGTTACGCCAGGTGTTTATCAGTTAGAACTCACTAATATAGATAAGAGTATTTTATCCAGCAATCGATTCGTTCATTATGGAGATAAGGATGCCCTTCTGGCTACAACAGCGAATAAGATTACGAAAAAGAGGTCTACCCGGATGCGGGTACAGAGTTTGAATGCCACATCAGTAGTTTCGGATGTAAGCAATATGACATTTGGAGAAAGTCTTCAATTGAATACAGACCTATACAGTCAGAATGCTGAGGAACCAAATGTACCACAGACAGTAGATATAACCTATCGTGTGGTATCGGATATAACAGGTGAAGATGTGACAAATGATTGTATGGCAGGTGATATGTTTACTCCAAACAGTGCAGGATCATTTACAATCTATGCAAATGTAACCGGCGAGAATGCAGATGCTTATGCAGATATTATGGCTATAAAGAAGATAAATGTGAAAGCAAGTGGTGAAAGGTATAGTGTTGAGAATTTAGAAAAGATTATAGGTGCTAATATCAGTGACATTACAGGTGTTGCATATGGCTGCACCAAGAATGCCGCGCAATTAGGGCTTCCTGCTACTACACAGATTCAATCAGATAATGGAAATGTATATGATGCAATGATTGATTGGAATGTAGATGGATGTGATTATGATCCGGCTAAGAAGTCAGACCAGACATTTACAGTAACAGGAAATTTGGTACTGCCGGATACAATCGACAACACTAATCAGATATCTACACAAGTATCTGTTACTGTAATGGTAGATTCAGAAGCAGTTACAATTACGGAGCCAGAGCTGAATACATCAGATGGAGTTATGATTAAAGATGTGACAGAGCCGGAGAATCCGAACGAAACACCGGGTGATACAACAGATCCGGGCAATACATCAATTCCGGCAACAACAGATCCGGGCAATACATCGATTCCGGCAACAACGGAACAAGGCAGTTCTGCTACCATCATTGTTCCAGAACCGGGAAATGTGTATATGGTTGGAGATATGAATTATGAGGTAATAACAATGGGTGCAGTTAAGACGGTACAGATTACCGGCACTGATAGTAAGAATCTTAAAACATTAAAGATACCAGATACGGTGTTGATCTTTGGGGAAGAGTATATGGTAACTTCGATTAAAGCAGGAGCATTTAAGAATCAGAAAAAACTTAAGAAGGTAATCGTTGGTAAAAATGTAACGGAAATTGGGAAAGGAGCATTTTGTGGATGCAAACGGCTTAAGACAATTGTGATTCAGACAAATAAATTAAAGAAAAAGTCAATTGGTAAGAATGCATTTGCAAAGATCTCATCAAAACCAAAATTCCGGGTTCCGAAGAAACAATTAAAAACATATAAGAAACTGATTCAAAAATCGAAGGTTACATCAAAAGCAAAATTTACAAAATAATATTTGGGGGATGTCCATATAGGGCATCCCCTTATGTCGTAAAAAGCATAAATTACGAGTAAATTTTACTTGCAAAGATAAGTATAAATTGCTATACTTAATCTAATTAGGCAACACACCAATAATAGGAGGAACAGCTATGATAGAAGCAGTAAGCTGTGGTGGTGTGGTAATCTTCAGAGGTAAAGTATTATTACTTTATAAGAACTATAAGAACAAGTACGAAGGCTGGGTATTACCGAAAGGAACGGTAGAGGAAGGCGAAGAGTACAAAGAGACGGCACTGCGCGAGGTTCGCGAAGAGACCGGGGTACGTGCCCAGATTATCAAGTATGTGAATAAGAGTAATTATACGTTTAATACCGCGTACGATGTTGTGAACAAAGATGTGCATTGGTATCTGATGATGGCTGACAGTTATTACAGCAAACCTCAAAGAGAAGAGTACTTTATGGATTCCGGGTATTATAAGTATCATGAGGCATATCATTTATTGAAGTTTCCGAATGAGAAACAGATATTAGAGCAGGCTTATGGTGAATATCAGGATTTGAAGCA
>USBM01000301.1 GCA_900552885.1 uncultured Clostridium sp.
GTAGTACTCTTGTCCTCATTTTTTGCAGGAGGAAGGGTAGGATCATTATTCTATTTACTTGGATGGGTATTGATCATTTATTGTTATTTCCGTATATTCTCCAAAAATGTATCTAAACGATATGCGGAAAATCAGAAGTATCTTGCAAAGACATACAAGATTAGGACTTATATTCAGCAGCAGAAGAACAGTCTGGCGCAAAGAAAGGCATATCATATTTATAAATGTCCGGGGTGCAAACAGAAGATTCGTATTCCGAAAGGAAAGGGAAAGATTGAGATTCGCTGTCCGAAGTGTGGAACAACATTTATTAAGAAGAGTTGATGTGTTTACTGGAGAGAAAGCATCTGTTATGATAGGTAGTGCGTATTAGAATGAATGCGAGAGAAAGAATGAGAGGACGGGAAGGATGTCAGATCCATACAGTATATTAGGTGTAGACAGGAATGCTACGGATGAGGATGTGAAGAGGGCTTATCGAAAGCTGAGCAGACAATATCATCCGGATGCGAATATCAATAATCCGAAGAAAGATGAGGCTGAGGCGAAGTTTAAGGAAGTGCAGCAGGCTTATCAGCAGATTATGGATGAACGCGAAAAAGGATATACTTCCGGATATGGTTCGAGTGATGGTTCAGGTTATGGAGGTTACGACCCGTTTGGAGGATTCGGCGGTTTTGGTTCTTATGGATATGGTTCAGCAGGAAGTACAGGTAGAACTTCCGGGATGAGTGAGGAAGATGCACATCTGAATGCGGCAGCTAATTACATACGAAGCGGACATTATAAAGAGGCTCTTAACGTACTTGACGGAATCAGTCAGCATAGTGCAAGATGGTATTTCTACAGCGCATCGGCGAATTCCGGATTAGGAAATAACGTGACCGCATTGGAACATGCGAGAGAAGCAGTTCGTCTGGAGCCACAGAATATGCAGTATCAGATGTTACTTCAACAGCTGGAAGGTGGCGGAAACTGGTATCAGACAAGACAGACAATGTACGGATATCCGGGAACCTATAATAGTAGCTGGTGTGTGAAACTATGTATTGCCAATCTGATGTGCAATATTTGCTGTAACAGTGGCGGACTGTGCCTGGGAGGCGGTCCGGGTGGCGGAACATTTATGTAAGAGGAATAGAAGAGGAGAACCGAGAATGTTAACACAGTTTTCGAGAACAGAACTGCTTTTAGGTAAGGAAGCAATGAACAGGCTGGAAGATGCCCGCGTTGCAGTGTTCGGTATTGGTGGTGTCGGTGGATACGTGTGTGAAGCTCTTGCAAGAAGCGGAGTTGGAAAGCTGGATCTGATCGATAATGATAAAGTCTGTATGAGTAATCTGAACCGACAGATTATTGCAACGAGAAAGACGGTTGGTCAATATAAAACAGAAGTGATGAAGGACAGGATTCTCGATATTAATCCGGAGGCGAAAGTGAACATTCACAATTGTTTCTTTCTGCCGGATAATGCAGATGAATTTCCTTTTGAAGAATATGACTATGTTGTGGATGCGGTAGATACAGTGACAGCTAAAATTGCTTTAGTTATGAAGTGTAAAGAATTGGATATACCGATCATCAGCAGCATGGGGGCGGGGAATAAGCTTGATGCAAGTGCGTTTCGCGTGACGGATATTTATAAGACTAAGGTATGCCCACTTGCGAAGGTAATGCGACGAGAATTAAAGAAACGCGGTGTTAAGAAACTGAAAGTTGTATATTCAGAAGAAGAGCCGATCCGTCCATTGGAAGATACTTCAGATAATTGCAATGTGGAGGAAACTTGTCAGGAAAATCTGGAATACAAGGCTGCAAAACGCAGATCCACTCCGGGCAGTGTGGCATTTGTGCCATCAGTGGCAGGGTTGATCATTGCAGGTGAAGTGATTAAAGATTTGGCAAAATGTGAATAGAACGACAGGGGAAGAGAGATGAGTAAGTCAAAGAAAGAATTAAGCTTTGCGGAGGAAGTAGAGCAGAGTCTGCGCAAGAAATTCAGGAAGAATATCTGG